>JANOMP010000114.1:0-15582 GCA_031420365.1 Cytophagaceae bacterium | reverse complement strand
TTTTTAAAATTAAAAAAAAACTTTAATAAACAACAATCTTTTTTTAAACTTATGAATTTGAATGAACATAATTTAATAATTTCGCAATATTAAATTAGAGCCATGTACGCAGCGGAAAGAGTAAGAAAATTTACAGAAAAAATATTTATAGCTTTAGGTTGCAGCAATCAAGATGCTAAATTATCTGCTGATGTTTTAATTAATGCAGATTTATGTGGAGTAGATTCACATGGAGTGGCAAGACTTTCTGGTTATGTAAGATTATATGATAATGGTAGACTAAACCCTAAACCAAATATCAAAATTATTCATGAGTCTCCAAGTACTGCTGTTATTGACGGAGATAGAGGTTTGGGATTAGTTGTTGCCCCTTATGCTATGAAAATTGCTATCAAAAAAGCTAAAAAAGCAGGATCAGGTTGGATTTCAGTGCAAAATTCTAATCACTTTGGCATAGCCGGTTATCATGCTTCATTGGCTTTGAAAGAAGATATGATAGGCTGGGCAATGACCAATTCTGCACCACTTGTAGTTCCAACTTTTTCTAAAGAAAAACTTTTAGGCACAAACCCAATAGCAGTTGCCGTTCCGGCTCAATCTCAACCTCCTTTCTTAGCAGATTTTGCCACAACTGCGGTTGCTTATGGTAAAATGGAAATTTTACAAAGAAAAGGAGAAAATGCTCCATTGGGCTGGGTGCAAGATAAAAATGGCTTACCTACATTAAATGCAAATGCTGTGAAAGAAGGTGGGGGACTTTTACCTCTCGGTGGTGATCGAGAACACGGAAGCCACAAAGGATATGGATTAGGAGCCATTGTCGATATATTTTCTGGAATTCTTTCTGGAGCAAATTTTGGGCCTTGGGTTCCTCCTTTTGCTACCGCAGGCTTTCATGGTGTAGCTGCCGAACAAGTTGGAAAAGGAACTGGGCATTTTCTAGGAGCTATGCGAATTGATGGATTTAGACCAAAAGAAGATTTTAAAAACGATATGGATAAATGGATTATGCGATTTAGAAATGCAAAGCATATAGAAGGTAATATGGTGCAAATTCCTGGCGATCAAGAACGTATCTTCAAAGCTCAACGTTTAATTTCAGGACTTCCTTTGATTGACAAAGTAGTGGAAAGTTTGGGGGAATTAGGCGAAAGATTTGGAGTCAAATTTTAAAAAAAAATTTCTTTAGAACATAAAATTAAATGAATAACATAAACGTGGGTCTCATACAAATGTCTTGTTCAGGGAATGTACAAGAAAACTTAGAGAAAACTATAATTAAAATAAAGGAAGCTGCTGCCATTGGAGCACAAATTATTTGCCTACAAGAACTTTTTTCTACTTTATATTTTTGCGATGTAGAAGATCATGACAATTTTAAATTAGGCGAAACCGTTCCAGGTCCAACTACTCAAATAATGCAAAATCTAGCTAAAGAATTAGGAGTAGTGTTGGTGGTTTCATTATTTGAAAAACGTGCTCAAGGACTTTATCATAATACTGCAGCCATTATTGATGCCGATGGAACATATTTAGGAAAATACCGAAAAATGCACATTCCTGATGATCCTGGATATTATGAGAAATTTTATTTTACGCCTGGTGACTTGGGATATAAAGTGTGGAAAACAAAGTTTGGAAAAATTGGAGTTTTGATTTGTTGGGATCAATGGTATCCAGAAGCTGCGAGAATAACTTCTTTGATGGGGGCCGATATTCTCTTCTACCCAACTGCCATTGGATGGGATTTGGAGGAAAAAAATCAAGTAATTAATCAAGAACAATATGATGCATGGCAAACTATCCAAAGATCACATGCAATTGCAAATGGTTTATATGTAGTATCGGTAAACAGAGTAGGAATAGAAGCAAATCAGAAGTTTTGGGGAGGTTCATTTGTGGCTAACCCACACGGAAGATTATTGTATTTAGCTTCTCACGATCGGGAAGAAATCCATATAGAAACCTTAGATTTAGAAAAAACCGAATATTACCGTACCACTTGGCCTTTTTTACGCGACCGAAGAATTGATAGCTATGATGACATTTTGAAAAGATTTATCGATTGACAGAATCATACCAAATATATACAAAAAACAACGACTTAATTAAATATAGCCTTAAAATTTTTAACTAACAATAAAAAAAATATTAATTTTTCTTCTTTCATTCCAAAAAAAATTTATTTTTATAAATTATTATTAATTCTTAAACCCTTTTATGAAAAATACCCTCTTTTGTACTTTCGCAATTATAATATCACTTCCAAGTTTTAGTCAGAAAAAAGCTAAAATTAGTACACCTAAAATTGAATCTGTTCTAGTAAATTCATTCCATGCAGACTTATATAAAGGCCTTAAATGGCGAAACATTGGACCTTTTAGGGGTGGAAGAAGCATAACAGCCACTGGAATAAAGCAAAATCCTTTAATATATTATTTTGGAGGAACTGGCGGTGGCATTTGGAAAACTGAAGATGCTGGAACTTCTTGGAAGAATATATCGGATGGGCAAATTAAAACAGGTTCCGTTGGAATAATTTCTATTGCTGAATCAGACCCCAATGTATTATATGTTGGAATGGGAGAACATGCGGTACGTGGAGTTATGACTTCTCATGGAGATGGAATTTATAAATCTACCGATGCTGGTAAAACTTGGAAAAATATTGGATTAGAAAAAACAAAACACATTGCTGCAGTTAGGATTCATCCTCAAAATCCAGACGTGGTTTATGTAGCAGCGCAAGGAGCCGTACATGGTCCTAATGAGGATAGAGGAATTTATAAAACCTCAGATGGAGGGAAATCTTGGCAAAAAGTATTTTATGTAGACTCCAATACTGGTTGTGCAGATTTAAGCATGGACATGACAAATCCGAGAATCTTATTTGCCTCTATGTGGGAGCACCGTCGATACCCATGGAAAGTAGAAAGTGGCGGTGTTGGTTGTGCAATTTATAAGTCAGAAGATGCTGGCGAGACTTGGAAAAAATTGAGTGATGGACTGCCCAAAGCAATAGGAAAATCTGCTGTCTCTGTTTCAAGAGCTAATTCCAACAGGGTTTTTGCTAATATTGAAGCCGAAGGAGATAGGGCAGGAGTTTACAGAAGTGATGATGCTGGTAAAACATGGATTCAAACCTCAAAACAAAGAATTACAATTACAAGATCATGGTATTATATTGAAATATTTGCTGACCCCATAAACCAAGATTTAGTGTATGTTATGAATGCCCCATTTCTAAAATCTATTGATGGGGGTCGCACTTTTGCTCCCGTACCTGTACCTCATGGTGACAATCACGATGTTTGGATAAATCCTATTAACAACCAAAATATGATTAATGCAAATGATGGCGGAGCAAATATCACGTTTAATGGTGGCAAAAGTTGGAGTACACAACAAAACCAACCCACCGCACAGTTTTATAGAGTTATTACCGACAATAAGTTTCCGTATAATGTGTATGGAGGTCAACAAGATAATTCCTCTTTAGGTGTAGCTTCACGAACCACTGGCCCTGGAATTGGATGGCAAGATTGGTTTACAGGGCCCGGCTGTGAATCTGCCTATATTGCATTCGACAATCCTTCAGACCCCCAAGTAATATACGGAGGGTGTTATCAAGGAAATATTGAAGTATTAGACTTAAAAACTGGAATTTCAAAAGATGTAATGGCTTATCCTCATATTGGATTGGGGGTAAAACCGAATACTCAAAAATATAGATTTAACTGGAATGCCCCTATTGTTGCTTCTCCATTTGCAAAAGGCACTATTTATCATGGAGGAAACGTAGTTTTAAAAAGTAGTGATAATGGACAATCTTGGAAAGAAATAAGTGGAGATTTAACTAAAAATGAGAAAGCAAAACAAGAAGACGGAGGTGGACCTTTCACGAGCGAAGGTGCTGGTGGTGAGGTGTATAATACCTTACAATACATTGCTGTTTCTCCTCACAAAGAAGGAATTATATGGACAGGTAGTGATTGTGGACTTGTACACCTCACCCAAGACGATGGTAAAAATTGGCAAAATGTAACTCCAAAAGACCTCGGAGAATGCCTTATTAATAGTATTGAAGTTTCACCTCATGATCCAGCCACAGCATATATTGTTGCTACTAAATATCGATTCAATGACTTTTCTCCTCTTATTTTTATTACAAAAGATTATGGACAAACTTGGAATAAAATAATCCAAGGAATAGATGAAAATGATTTTGCAAGAGTAGTTAGAGAGGACCCTAAGAAAAAAGGTCTATTGTATTGTGGAACAGAATTGGGTTTTTATATATCTTTTAATTATGGCGAAAAATGGCAAAAGCTTTCCCTTAATTTACCAGTAGTTCCTATTACGGATCTTATAGTGCATGATAACGATTTAGTGGCCGCAACTGCAGGAAGGGCGTTCTGGATTTTAGATGATTTATCTGTTCTTCAACAGTCAGAAAGTTTAGATAAGATCACTAAAGCCATTATTTTTAATCCTAAAAATACCATAAAATTTGATGCCCCTTCTCCTCCAGAAGTAATTCCAGGTGTAGGACAAAATCCTATGACCGGCCTAATCCTAGATTATTTCCTACCAGAAAACATGGATAGCTCAAAAGTTGTAATTGAAATTATGGATTTGAATGGAAAAACAATACGGACCTTAGACAATCAAAAAGACAAAAATTATGTAAAATATGAGGGAGGGCCGGCAGATAAACAAGTAATTCCTAGCAAAAAGGGAATTAACCGCACTTCTTGGGACTTAAGAAAGCAAAGTTTAGTTGGAATAAACAAAGTATTTGTTAATGGTGATTACAGAGGAGCTTTGGTGGCTCCAAATATTTTTAAAATTAGACTTATTGCTGGAAAAGACACGTCCTTTACTGAAGCAACTATCGTTTCAGACCCTAGGTTAAAAACTTCTAAACAAGATTTTGTTGCTCAAGAAAATTTTCTTATTACCATTGAAAATTCCGTAGCAGAAATACATACAACTGTAATCAATATGCGAAAAATAAAAACTCAGATTGAAAGTTACAATGGCTTATTAAAAGACAAAAAAGAATTGACTGACTTATTAGATCTTGGAAAAGGAATTTTGAAAAAACTAACGGATTGGGAGGGAAACTTAATTTCAACTAAGCAAGAAACTTTTCAAGATGTAATTAACTTTCCAAACAGATTAAATGCGGAATTTTTAGATTTGAAAACTCGAGCTGATGCCCATAACCCAACTCTTACTAATGGCACTAAAACAAGATTGGATGATTTAATTAAAGAATGGAAAACACAAAAAGATACTATTGAAAAAATAATTAATGAAGAAATTAGCAAATTCAATGACCTGTATAAACAAATGGCTATTCCTGCTTTGATTCTTGAAAAATAAATAAAACAGATTTAATTTGAATTCATCGTTAAATAATAAATTTTACTTCTAATTTTTTGAATATGAAAAAATGCTATTACATCTTTTTAATTAGTATACTTTCCATTCCTTCTTTTGGGAAAACAAAAAAGTATTTAAAAAGTGCCCAAGATTTGCATATAATCAAGAATGATTCTTTAGAATTGTTAAAAAAACAATTCCGAAATGAAATGATTCATGAGCTTGACAATATCATGTCCTATTGGATAAAAAATGCGGTTGATAATGAAAATGGGGGCTTTATTGGGAAAATAAATGGGGATGATATGCTTTTCCCAAAAGCTGATAAAGGTTTGGTTTTGAACAGCCGGATTTTATGGACTTTTTCGGCAGCTTACCTTCAAAATCCTAAGCAAGAATACAAAACCATGGCAACAAGAGCATATGATTACTTGATGAAATATTTTTGGGATACCAAAAATGGAGGTGCATACTGGTCAGTTGATTACTTAGGAAACCCCAAAGAACGTCACAAACAAATCTATGGGCAAGGCTTTCTGTTGTATGGTTTATCAGAATATTATCGTGCTTTTAAAGATCCAAAAGCATTAAATGTAGCTAAAGAAATTTATTTCCTTTTAGTTAAAAATGCTTATGATAAAACAAATGGAGGCTATTTTGAAGTAACCACCGAAGAATGGAACCTCACCGAAGACAAAGTAATAACTCAAGGTAAAGCAGATCAAAAAAAATCGATGAACACTCATTTGCATATTATTGAGCCATTTACAAATCTATACAGAGTTTGGAGAGACCCAGGCCTAAAAAAACAATTAGATGGATTATTACACGTATTTACAAAATATATAATTAATCCAGAAACTGGTACCCAAATCTTGTTTTTAACAGAAGATTGGAAATCTAGATCCGAAATAATTTCTTACGGACATGATATTGAAGCTTCTTGGCTATTATTAGAAACAGCGGAAGTATTAAGAGAAAATACGTGGATAGAACGAATAAAACCTTATTCTATTGGACTAAGCAACGCGGCCCTTAAAGGAATTGATAAAGATGGGGGTATGTTTTATGAAATAGAGGGAAATCATATCAAAAAACAAAAAGATTGGTGGCCACAAGCAGAATCTATGGTTGGTTTTTATAATAGTTTTGAAATCACAAAAGATTCAAAATATTTAGAACAATCCTTAAAATCTTGGGATTTTATAAAAAAGAATCTCATTTCGGAAACAGGTGAGTGGTATTGGGGAATTGACGAAAACAATGAACCTCTTACAAAAATGGACAAAATAGGGATGTGGAAATGCCCTTATCATAATGCTAGGGCATGTTTAGAAATGATTAGGAGGTTAGAATAATTACAAATTCTAAACCCTAAATTTCAATTCAAAGTCACAGCAGTACCAGATGCAGTGACCATTATCATTCCCCCATTCTTTCCAATAGTTTCGTAATCTAAATCAATTCCAACTATGGCATCGGCGCCATACTTTTTCGCCCTATCAACCATTTCAGACATTGCTGAGTCTTTGGCCTCCCTAAGCACCCGCTCATAAGACCCTGATCTTCCGCCAATAATATCTCTTATTCCGGCAAAAAAATCTTTAAATATATTTGCACCAATTATGGTTTCCCCAGTCACTATGGCCTTATAATCTTTAATACTTCGACCTTCTATATTATGAGTTGTTGTTAAAAGCATAAATGTTTATATTTTATTTTTTCAAAATTAGTTTAAAACAAAAAGACCCCGTTAGTTTTTACATAAGCGGTTCTTAGCAAATATTAAGGGGGCTTCTACAAAATAGTTTTGAAATGAAAAATAGCGAAAAAATAAAGAATAAATAAAATTTTAAAATTTACCAGAAACGTAGCCAAAGCTACGTTGAGGACATATTTTAAAATTTTGAGCAATAATTTATTTTTGGACCATTTTGTAATAAAAAATAATTTATAGATGTCCCCTAAAATGAATAAAAAATATTTTAACGCATTTTAGCTCGTTTTGCTAAAAAAGAAGTCAAAATTTGATCAAATCCTTCATTAATATCAACTTCAATAAAGTCAATTTTATATTGACCACATTTTATTTTCAATTCATGATTGAAATTTTCAAGGGTAGAAACATATTGCTCTTTGACTTGAGAGGGTTGAACTTTCACTTTCTCTCCAGTTTCTAAATCAACAAATTCATAAGGTCGATTGTCAAACTCAAAATCCAATTCTGTACTCTTTTCATTTACATGAAAAAGTAACACTTCATGCATATTATGCTTTAAGTGCTGAAGTGCAGAAAATATTTTCTCCGTATCATTAATATCTTCAAACATATCACTAAAAATAACTACCAAAGACCGTTTATGAATTTTCTCAGCCACTTCATGTAAAGTTGAGGCTACAGATGAACTTAGATTTGCTTTTTTCCTATTCAAAACCTGTTCTAATTCTACAAAAATTTTATGAACATGGCTTGAAGTAGATTTACATTGAGTTTGCACCTCAATTTTGTCAGAAAAAGTCACTAAACTTACTGCATCTCTTTGCCTTTGTAGCATATTAGCGATAGTTCCGGCTGCAAGAACTGAGAAATTTAATTTTCCATTAGTTTTTGTAGGATAATACATGGAAGATGAAACATCAACCAATAAATGACATCTTAGATTTGTTTCTTCTTCAAAGCGTTTTACAAAAAGCTTGTCAGTTTTAGCAAACACTTTCCAGTCGATATGACGTGTACTTTCCCCCGAATTATATAGCCGATGCTCTGCAAATTCTACCGAAAAACCATGAAAAGGTGATTTATGCAAGCCTGTAATAAAACCTTCAACTAATTGTCTGGCTAAAAAATCTAAATTTCCAAATTCACGTATCTTCGATAGATCTAAGTTCTGCATTCAATTATTTATAATATTTTTGCTTTTATTTTTTAGTAGTGACTGTTTTAGGTAAAAGAGGAGCTATAAACTTATTTATAGTATCTGAATTGAATATATTTTTTAAATTTTCAGATAAAGCCCCTTCTTTTAGAATACATAACTCTCCGTTCTCTCCAATAACTCTTCCTTCAATTTTCAAAATTCCTTTTTGAATCATTCCTAACTGTTTGGCAGCAGAAATACTCAAATCAATTACCCTATTTTTCGAAAATGGTCCTCTATCGTTTACTCTAACTACCACCCATTTGCCATTAGAAGGATTAACTATTTCAAGCATTGTTCCAAAAGGAAAAAAACGATGGGCACAAGTATAATCTTGGTTGTTTAACCTTTCTCCACTGGCCGTTTTTCTTCCATTAAATTTTTTATGATAATATGATGCAGAACCTTTAAATTTTTTACCAATCTCCACTTTTTGTGCTTCAATCGTAAAAGTAATAACCAATACAAAACAAGCAACTAAAACTATCTTAATTTTATAATAAGTCATAGATTTCATAATTACAAAAGAATAAAATTATTGAAATTTTATTGTATCAGAACTTATTGCCTTTCTAACTTAATATACAAAGTACAAATTTTTATTTATTTATTACAATATTTTTAATTAAATGTTTTTTTTAATTTAATAAAATCCTATTTTTGGGAGCAAATAAACCCTAAAAAATATAAAAAATGGAAAGAGAAGAGCAAGAAAAAATTTTTTCTAAGACTATTAAGGCAGGAAAACGAACTTATTTTTTTGATGTAAGGGCAACTCGTTCAAGAGACTATTTCCTTACTTTAACTGAAAGCAGAAGATACCAGAAAGAAGGAGATTTTGTGTATGAAAAAAGTAAAATATTTATTTACAAAGAAGATTTTGAAAAAGTACTGGAGGCATTACAAGAATCTATTCATCATATAAAAACCGAATTAATGCCAGAAGTAGATTTTTCAAAACTTAATGCTCCTTATGAGGAAAGTAATTATAAAAACAAAAGTATTGATATTGAAAATCCTGAGGAGTCAACAAGTTATAAATGGGAATAGGTTGGGATCTAATTAAACTACTATAATTGATTAGAAAGAAAAACCATATGACCATTTTGAGAACTTTTAGCAAAATCAATCATTGATTTTGCAACTTTGGAAGCTTCAATGGCTTTGTATTTAGCTGGAATAATAAAGTCAAAAGCTAACATCAAATATTTACCTAAATTTTCTCCTATTCTAAATTCTGATCTTTCGCCCAATAAAAGAGAAGGTCTAAACATACCAGAAGATTGAAACGAAAGTTTGGCAATTTCGTCCTCCAGTTCTCCTTTTACTTTACTATAAAAAATACTTGAGTTTGAATCGGCGCCCATAGATGAAACTAGACAAAAACATGTAACATTTGAATTTTTTGCTTCTTTAGTAAAAAATAATGGGGCTTCATAATCCACCTTTCGGAAAGCTTCCCTTACTACCTGCTTTTTTAATAGTAGTTCCTAAACAACAGAAAATAACATCACATTCTAAATTAAGCGAGGTAGAATACGTATTAAAATCAAAAACGGTTTGAATAAGCTTAGGATCTGACACAAAATAACCTTTACATTTTGTCTCTTTCTTTTGCCTTTTTTCTTCGTTAAAAAATCATTGAATAGCTATACTATTTAAGGATTTTTTGCCTTGAAAAATAACAAAATAAATTCGTCAATTCTGTAAACCTTATTTCATAACAGATCCTTTTGATTATTTATTTGCAATAACTTTCTAACAAAAATAGTTATTTTTGAAAATGCAGAATCATTTATTAATTGATTTAACAAATGCCCTCCTACTAAACCAGAAGCTCCTATTACAATTGCTTTCATTTTTAACAAAATTGAAGTAAATCATCCAAAAACTCTCTAGAATTACTCAATCTTGGCACTTTGTGTTGTCCACCTAATTTGCCTCGATGTTGCATCCATTTATAAAATGTTCCTTCTTTCACAAAATGGACAATTGGTAATTGCAATGCCAAATCGTTATATCTTTTAGCATCATAATCTGAATTTATCTCTTTAAGTTTTGAGTCAAATTCTTTAATAAATTTTTGCTTATTTTCTGGAATTTCAGAACATTCAATCACCCACTCATGCCCACCTTTAATGCCTTCTTGCATATAAATTGGCCCTCCAGTATAATCTTTCATTGATACTCCAACATTTTTTGTTGCATGCAAAATTGCTTCGTCGGAATTTTCAACAATTATTTCCTCTCCAAATGCATTAATAAATTGTTTAGTTCTTCCTGTTATTTTGATTCTGTGCGGGTACTTGGAGGTAAACTTCACTGTATCTCCAATTTTATACCTCCACAATCCTCCATTTGTAGTAATTACAATTGCATAGTTTTTATCTAATTCCACATCACCAAGGGTTAGAGCCTTAGGGTATTCGCTTTCCCAATCCTGCATTGATAAAAACTCATAAAAAATACCGTAATCTAGCATTAAAAGCATTTGATCTTTCAATGCAAAATCATCTTGAATTGCAAAAAATCCTTCTGAAGCGTTATAAATCTCCATGTATCGAACATTTGGACTAGGCATAAGCTTATTTGAAAATAAATCTCTGTATGGTCCGAAAGCAACTGCACCATGAAAAAAAGCCTCAAAATTAGGCCAAATTTCTGTTATATCTTTAGCCCCTGTATGTTTCAAAATATTTTCTAATAAAACTACTGTCCAAGTTGGGACTCCGGCAATTCCCGTTACATTTTCATTAGCACAATGCTCTACCATGAGCTTCATTTTGTCTTCCCATTTGTCTAAAAGAGCAACTTCTTGAGGTGGAGTCCTAAACAATTCCGCCCATTTGGGCATATTTTTGGTAATAACTGCAGAAATATCGCCTGCCATAGTTGCGCTATTAAAAGGATTTTCATGCAATGAACCACCTATCGAAATACTTTTACCTTCAAACAATTGAGAATCTGACCTATTTTGAAAATACAATGTAAGAAGGTCTTTTCCTCCCCTATAATGACATTCTTCAAGTGATTCTTCAGAAACTGGAATAAATTTACTCTTTGCATTTGTGGTTCCAGACGATTTAGAAAACCATTGAATTTCCGAAGGCCAAAGAATATTATTTTCCCCTTTAAGCACCCGTTCAATTAAAGGGAAATGTTCTTCATAGCTTCTTACTGGTATTCGCTCTTGGAAATCTTTAATTGTCTTAATATCTTTAAAGTTATGATTTAAACCAAATTCTGTAAATTTTGCTCTTTCTATTAGACTATAAAATACATCGTTTTGAGTCTCTATTGGAAATTTCTTAAACTCCTCAATTCGAGAACTTCTTCGCTTAATAAAAAAACTTAATACTTCGTTTATAAGGCTCAATTTGAAAATATCTTTAGTTTAAATTTACAGCTCGATTAGGATAATCTGTTATAATTCCATCACATCCCATTTTTATTAATTTCTCCATATCTTCTTTAATATTTACCGTCCAGGGAATCACTCTAATGCTCTTTTTATGAAGCTCTTGAACCATTTCCTTGTTTAATTTTAAAAAGAATGGACTCCAAATATCGGGCTTAAATCCGAGTTTTTCAAGATTATGCTGTATTTCGTTATTTTCTGCGGGTTCTATTAATACTGAAATACTAAACATTCCTTTATAGTTTTTCTCCAAATATTTTAAAACATTGAAATCAAAACTTTGCAAAGTTAAATCTTTAGGAGCTATCTTGTTCCCTATAACTTTTAATACTAAGTCACAAAATTCAGACACCTCTGGTTGGGTTATATTGTACTCTTCAGGCAAACTTTTAAGCTCAATATTATAACGTATATCTTTAAGGCCTTTAGATTTACTGTATCTACTTATTTCTTCAATTACATCTGCAAGCAGAGGTTTAAATGCTTTTATTTTTTGTTGCTCTTTAAAACCAGAGTGCCCTTTTAGCCCAACATCATACTTCTCAATTTCACTATAGTTCATCAAAAACAAATTAGATTCAGACATATTAGAAAAAAAATTTCCATCTGGTTTTGTGGTAATAAGAGGGTTAAAATTTGGTTCATGGGATACCACTACCTTTCTATCCTTCGAAATTACGACATCCATTTCTAAAGTATTGACACCTAAATCAATCGCTTTTTTGAATGCAGGAATAGTGTTTTCAGGCAAAAGGCCTCTTGCTCCTCTATGTCCTTGAATTTCGAAAGGAAAATTTTGATAATTAAACATAAAAACACCGATAAATAATAAAAAAAATAATTTAACCATCCTCTTAAAAATTAAAACCTAATTGAAGTCCTACATTAAAGTTTCTTTGGGGAGCTGGATTGTAAAATCTATTCCCAAAAGCGTTAAAATCATATCCTAAACTATATTTTTGATTAAAAAAATTGTCCATGCTTCCAAAAATCTTGAAATCTATTTTGCCAATATTTTTACTAAATCCTAACCTAGCATTTGAAATATAAGAAGACTCGGAATAAAATGTATTTGCATCATTTAAAGGAATCTTTGACAGATAGTTTATATCAAAATTTATAAAGATTCCGTCTTTTTGAACCAAATCAAAAAGTAAATAAACATTATCTTTGGCAATACCTGGCAATGATTTTCCATTATATTCTGTTGTGCCCACAGAATATTTTTCATATACAAAATCATTTAATGTATAATTGAGCCGTATGCTGGAAGAACTAATAAATTTTAAAGAATTTTCTGGAACAATTTTAAAAATAGAAGTAAATTCAAATCCGTTTTGGTCAATTTGACCTGTATTTTCAAAAAATTCATCACCAGTAACTGTTAATTTTCTTATAAGCCCATTTTTGAGTTTGAGATTAAAATAGGTTATATCAAAATATAGACGTTTATTTAATAAATTTATTTTTGACCCTATTTCAAGATTTTCCCCTCTTTCTGCATTTAATAATTTTGAGCTAGGAGCATATTGATAACTGTTTACAAATTCTTGGGTTGTTGGTGATGAAAATCCATTACTCCAGCTTGTAAAAACAGAAAATACATTTCCAAATGATTTTAATAGAGCTAAGCGTGGAGTAAAAGGTACAACAGGTTGGTCTTTTATTTTTACATCAGACTTGCCGGCCACCATCCTTTTGAAATCTATTACTTGACTATTAAAACTTGCACCAGTAGTGAAGATTAAGCCGGTCAAAATTTCCCAATCAAATTGGATAAATGCAGAACGCTGCTGAGATTTTACTGCATCATCGTTTCTTTTTTTTGTGGCTTCACCTAAGGTATTACCAAAAACAGCGAATTCTGAATCTGTGTTTATACTTTCAGCACCAAATAACAATTTAGATTTTTTGAAAAATTTCGAAACTAAAATTCTTCCTCCGATTGATCCTTCATTCCTTTTCTCGAAATTAGTGATAAATGGATTTTCTAAATCTGCTTTATTAATAAAAACTGAAGTATTAATCGACCAATCTTGCTTTAATTTTATTTGATCTGAAATGCCAAGAAATAAAATATCTTGATAGATTCCGGCCTTTTGATCTTTGGTGCTTGGAGTAGTTCCTGATTTAGGACGAAAAGCTTTTCTGTTCACGTCCATCTGCTCTTTAGTTAAACCCCCAGGGGTTTGATATCCAATAGTTGAAGCTAACCCAAAAACATTTATGGTGTGATTTGGTGAAATAAAAAAACTTGAATTTAAATTAAAGCTTTTTCTATAAGACTCTGAATGCTCCCGATAGCCTTGAGATTGATTATTTGTATAATTGAAGAATGTATTATTCTTTTTAGATCCATTAGAAAATGAAATCTCATTATTAAATGTAGAATATGAGCCAAAAAGAGATCTTAAGCCCAAACGTATTCCATTCGGAGCAGCTTTTGTTTCCAGCGATACAACGCCACCAATTCCTGCTCCATACAAACTGCCGGAAGGACCTTTCAAAATCTCAATTTTTCCAAGACTATTCATATCTAACTGGTTAAAATAGGTATTCCCATTCGCATCTGAAATTGGAATGTTGTTCCAGTACACTTTTACATTTCTTACTCCAAAAGGTGACCTCAAGGAACTTCCTCTAATAGCCAATCGATAAGAACCTGGTGATCTTTCTTCCATTCTAACTCCTGCTTGTGCATTAAAAATTGGGATTAAAGTTGTATTACTTTGACGTTCTATTTCCTTATTTTGTATTAATGCTATGGAGGCCGATGTATGAAATAGGTCTCTTTGAGTTTCATACCCTTTAACAATGGTTTCATTTAAGACTATACTTGAATCGATTTGTGAATACCCTCTGAAACTTAGGCATAAGAAAGTAAAAACAAGACATAAATTAAAAAATGGATGATTTTTATACATGATATTTAAATAAGTATTGAACTTCATTTTGAAGAATAATTCAGATATATTGAGTAAAAGAAATTTGCATAAACGAATTCAAAATAATAATCTATATACAAGTTTATGTAAAATAACTGAATCGAGAATTAAAGAAAAACTTTAGCAAAATTAAACAATCGAAAAAATTAATAGTGATAATACAAAAAAAAGATTGGCAAATCTGGAACTTCGTATAAAGTTTATTTTTTTGGTTTTTAAATAAACCTATTTAATGGAATAGAAATTAAATTTCCACTAAGTTTTGAAATATAAAAAAAATCAAAAGATTTTAAAGCAAAACATCGTACTAGTTTGTATTGTCTTACAGAATATTTTAAGAGAAAATCACCTGCTCTCCTAAATCATATCAAACTTTAGAAGAAATTTCATTTACAGATCTAGTTTTTATTATATCAGAAGAGCAAGACATTTATAAATCTGTCGCCAAAAGTAAAAATATAAAAAAGAGGAATCTTAAGAATCAAAAAAAATGAAAATGACGCAATTATTAAAAGAAAATGTGATAGCCCAATTTTAAATAATAAAATGACTTTATTTCCATATTTATCCAGAATTGTTGGTTTTGCTTCTTTTTACTTAGGGTCTCCTTGAAGTTTTCAAATTTTTAGTAATTCTCGGAATTTTCCATATTTCAGGCTCAAATATTTTTTATATTTTCTACTGGAGGATTTCAATTTCTAGGAATAATCCTATTTTTTTAGTTTTTTTTGGTTTTTAGTTTGGATCGGACGGTCTTTTCCCATGGGCGATATTTTTTTCTAATTTAAGCGGCTATTGGGGCGGCCAGAAGCTTTTGTTTTTCGGTTTGGAGTTTTTTATCTCTCTGCCCGGCTATTTTTACAACGTTACTCGTTATGATGCCGAAGTATAGCCATACCAGCTCATTGCCTTT
>JANOMP010000113.1:0-1149 GCA_031420365.1 Cytophagaceae bacterium | reverse complement strand
ATGCTGAAACTTTAGGAGGAGCATCTACCCATTCTGAAATATCAGGAGTAACTGATAACAAATATCCAAACGACAAAGCATGCTTAGATGCAATAAAAAATGTAATGGATAAAATTGGCCATAATTTAAAGGCTGGCTTTGATAGAAAAGAAGCGGTTTTGCCCAAATCAAAGCCTGAAGAAGTATATCAAATTCTACCTTTGGATAGAACAAAACCTTATAATATGCTTTCAGTATTAGAAACTATTGTTGATGAAGGCACCCTAGAAGAATATAAAAAAGAGTATGGAAAAAGCATTATTTGTGGGCTGGCTCGAATAGACGGTTGGGCAGTAGGAATTATTGCTAACCAAAGAGAAATGGTTAAAGCAAAAAAGCCGGGTGGCAAGCTAGAGCTACAAATGGGAGGCGTTATTTATAGTGATTCGGCCGATAAAACAGCTCGATTTATTATGAATTGTAACCAACAGAAAATCCCATTGGTGTTTTTTCAAGATGTAACGGGCTTTATGGTTGGAAGTAGATCAGAACAAGGCGGAATAATAAAAGACGGGGCTAAAATGGTAAATGCTATGGCCAATTCAGTAGTGCCAAAGTTTACTTTTATTGTTGGCAATAGCTACGGAGCCGGCAACTACGCTATGTGCGGAAAAGCTTATGACCCACGCCTTATCTATGCTTGGCCAACCGCTCAAATGGCTGTGATGAGTGGTACTGCGGCGGGTAATACCTTATTGCAAATACAAGAAGCCACATTAAAATCTAAAGGATTCGCAATCGGTGCGGAAGAGAAAAAAGAGCTTTTAGATAAAATTTTGAAGCAATATAACGAACAATTAAGTCCTTATTACGCAGCAGCTAGGCTTTGGGTAGATGGTGTTATTGATCCCACCGAAACTCGTAAAATAGTGAGCATGGGAATAGAAGCTGCTAATCATGCTCCTATCACCGAGCGGTACAATGTGGGGGTTATTCAGACCTAGGTAATGGAAGTAAACACGATTTTAATAAGAAAATCTAACTTTAAATACCGCTTGACTGGGTCTTAATAAATAGGCTGTTTCGATGTAAGAAAATGTACCAGAACTTACAGTTAGTAATGTATTTGAATTAAAAATATTTGTATAATTGGCTTCTAAGTCAATTTTC
>JANOMP010000112.1:0-4579 GCA_031420365.1 Cytophagaceae bacterium | reverse complement strand
AAAATGTTAACTAAATTACCTAAAGTGAAAAATCTATAATATATAATTTTTAAAAAGGTTTTTACTAATTAATAGTAGTTTTTATTTCTTTAGCCTATTATAATAGACTTTAGTTTTGGCATAAAGTGGCGCATAAGAATGTATTTAGTCAAGTAAAAATCAAAAAATATTTATTAAAATACTTTAAGCTTATAAAGTTTAGACTATTTTTGTTTTCAATAAATGCATTTAATGAATAGACTGATTTTAACCTCTTTTATTATATTTTGCACAATTATTTATAGCTATGGGCAACAATTTTACAGATTTAAAGCAGAGACAAGCATTAAAGACAAATTGTCTGATGGATCATTCAGGCTAACCATGGGGAAAGTGTATTATGACAAGTTATATAAAAAAATTGTTTATAAGCTTAATTTTCCAAAAAATGAAACCATTGTAGTACAAGACACCACTATGTACACAATTAATGCAAAAAATGTAATTGAAACTACGAATAAAACTATTCTAATACCTGAATTTACTGCTTTCCATTTAGCATTAACTGGTAAACTTTCTGATTATGGACTAAAACCAAAACTTAACGAAAAGTCTGTTTACAAAATAGGAAAAATAGAGAAAATAGAGAATGGTGTGCTTACCACCTGGGTTCCGGCTGAAGAAAACTATAAAAAAGTATTCGGGAATATTGAAATGTTAAATATTAACAAAAGATTAGACGCCATGTTATTTTATAATAGCAAAGGGAAACTTGTAAGCAGACAGTTTTTTAAAAAATATGTAAATGTAAAAGGCGTAGAATTTCCTACCGAAGTGACCATGATAAGCTATGGAGAAAAAGGAGAACAAAACATACAACTAACTACCTATAAAAACGTTGTAATTGACCAAAATAATGAAGATGAAATTTATCGTTACAAGTTGCCTATTACTAGGTCTGCTATTAATAAAAAATAATTGTCAAGCACAAGCCAATCTTTACCGAAATGTTTTACCAGATGGGAGCCTAAAAAAAAAATATAAAGAAGCTAAAAACAATAAAAATGAAATTGAAATGGCGTTTTCAAGTCTATTTTTAGTATATAAAACGTTCTTCTCTTCTCAAGATTTAAGTGTTTGCACCTTTACACCCTCCTGCTCAGAGTTTGGAATTTTGGCTGTAAAACAATTTGGTGTGGTAAAAGGAGGCATAATGACTATGGATAGACTCTCCAGATGCAATGGCCTTTCTCCAGAAAATTATGAAATTGACAAAAAAACTATGCTTTTAAAAGACCCCCCAGGTCACATCCATTTAATCCCAATCGTTTCAACTATCAAATAACAATTCATGCCAAAACTTTCAGTATTTATATTTCTTATCTTTATTTCTCCATTATATAAAGTATTTAGTCAAGATTTATTTTCTTCAGAAAACTCAAAACATTTTAGCGAGTATTTACTTAAATCAGGGCAGTTTGAAATAGCTTCAAAGGAATTGGAACGTTTAGTGTTTCTTGACCCTCAAAATGATTCTTTAAAGTTAAATTTAATAAAATCATATCGACTTTCAAAGAAAATAGATTTGGCCATTTCAAGGACACAGCAAATGTATGCAGAAATAAATAATCTGCCTTATCCGATGGCTATTGAATATTCGAAATTATTAATGGAAAAAAGAGATTGGAAAGGCTCTGAAAATTTTTGGAATGAATCTAAAAACATAAGTAATGACAATAAATTACTTTTAGGAGCTACAGTGGCAATTTTTGATAATTCATTTAAAATAGCAAAAACAAAGCTAGATAAAATAGAAAAGAAAGACAACCCATTAGTAGCGGAGTATATGGAACTTCTTGAAAAAGGGCAAAAACAAAATTTAAAAAGCCCAGCTTTAGCAGGAATCTTATCTACAGTGCTACCAGGAAGTGGGAAATTTTATTCTAAAAATTGGAAAGATGGTCTAATTTCATTCGTTTTTATAAGTGCATTATCATTTAACTCGTATAGAAATTTCAACAAACACGGAGTAAATAATTACAGAGGGTGGTTAAACAGTGGCTTAGCAACAGGATTTTACCTAGGAAATATTTACGGATCTGTGAAATCAACAAAAGACTTTAACAAAAAGAAAATCAATATTTTACAACATGAGGCTAGTAATTATTTTAATTCTTATTATTAAAAGCCCGTTGGTTTGTGGGCAAAATTTAGAAAAAACTTATGTTTTGGCAAATTCATTGTATGAGAATAAATCTTATGAATTAGCCGTAGATGCCTATAAAAGAGTATTATTTTTTGACAGTGAGGGAAAATACCGAAATACTATTTACCCGAATATAGCTGATTGCCTTTTTAAATCGAAGGAATATGAAGAATCCGCAAATTATTTTGAATTGGCTTATTTTGGAACTGAAGATTCGGTTTTAAAAAACCATTACATTTTAAAAAAAGTATCATCTTATTTAATTCTTCAACAAATAGATTTCGCTGAAGCAGAGATCTTAAATCTTAATGACGAACTTAATATAGAACAACTTAAAGAAAAAGCAATATTTGGAGGCATAATAAGTTTTGCAAAAAGTGATTTTTATGAATCAGAAAAGATCTTTAAAACGCTAGTTCCAGACACAATGGTAGTAGACCAACTCTTTAGAAAAAATGAAAAGGTAAGCAAGATAAATCCGAAAAAAGCTAAGATATTAAGTATGATTATGCCTGGATTAGGACAGCTGTATGTTGGAGATTTAAAAAATGGTTTAAATTCTTTTATATTGACCGCGGGTTTAATGCTTTTAGGTGTTCGTTCAGCCATAATTAATGCCCCGCTTGACGCTGCAATTGCCACATTGCCTTGGGTGCAACGATACTATCAAGGTGGTTTCAACAAAGCTGAATTAATAGCCAAAGCAAAAATTCAAGAAAAACGCTTTAAAATTTATAATCTGCTATTAGATGAATTGGGAAATTAATTAAATGGGTTAAGTAAATTTGTGATTTAAAGATGTTTATTTAATTTTGCAAAATCTTTTTGATGTTAAATACATTCTATTTTTTAACATTGATATTATATGGATTAACTTAAAAAATGAATCTTAAAAAGTTACTGATTTTATCTTACTGTTATCTAATTGTCCCTAATCTTCTTTTTTTATATTTTTGGTTTGATTTTGAATATGTAATCCTACCTATTTTTTTACAATTAGTAATTATTTTCATACTATGGCCAAAGTTAAATATTCCTATTTTAAATGAAAAAATTGAACTAAAGAATTTAGTTTACATATTTGCAATTGCGGTCTTCTATGTTTTATTGTCTGGAACTGGTGACTTTTTCCCACAGATATATGATTTTTGGGGCCATAATGCAAAATTGAATAATCTTCGTTATTCAAATTGGCCAGTAACAATACCTAAAAAAAATACTTACTTTGCCTATTATTTTGGATATTATATAGTGCCTTCTAGCCTATCTTACTTAACTGGAATATCTTTAAAATTAATGAATTTTCTTTTTATTGTTACAGGGCTATTTATTGCTTTTTTTTTGTTATTTATTTATTTTAAAAAAAACATTAAACTCTTACTTCTTGCCACTCTAATTTCCACACCATCCATTTCACTGCTAAATATTTTAACCTTTGGCTATTATTCTAAATATGTTTTCTTGGAGAATAAATTTTGGTTACACGATTTTTTCAAAGCATTACAATGGGAACCTCACCAACTTGTTCCATCTATTATATGTGCAAGTTTGGTTTTAACCGAATTTAATTATTCAAGGAAATTGGTATATTCACTCTTATTAATTCCTATTGTTCTAATTTGGAGTCCTTTCTTATCTATTAGTCTAAGCCTAACTATTTTGTTATACTATCTGTGGATTTTCTTTTTTAAAAAAGACTTTTCAATTCTTAAAAACTTCAAATTTATAATCAGTTTTTTTATCCTTTGTATTTCAGTAATTCCAATTGCATTTTATTTAATTAGCAACGAATCCAGCTCTTTAATGGTATTTATGCCACCCACTAAATCATTAAGCTGGAATACAAGTTTTGTAGTTTTTATATCAACAAACATATTGATCTTTTACTTCTTTATTTTTGGAAAATACACAACAGTAAACTCCAAGGTTTTTGCATCTTCTTTGTTTTTAATAATTATTTTATCTAGCACAATTAGAACAGGTGTACACAATGATTTCCTAATTAAAACTACAATTTTTCCAATTTTGATAATCCATTTTCGCTTTGCTGAAGAACTTTACCGCAGATTTTTATCAAGTAGAAATTATCATCTCATTGGTATTGTATTCTTAATTAGTTTTTCAGGCACATTTTCTAATTTATTAAATCAATTACATTTTTTAAAATTAGAAGAAAAAGCATTAATCTCAGAACTCCATGCATGGGCGTAAATTAAATTTCAATCTATTTGGTAAAAAAGGACAAGGTCTGTCCCCGGAAATACGGTTTCGGTATCGTTTAGAGTTTGGATTAATTCTGATATTGCTTTGTTGTATCTGGGAGTACTCATGGAGTTTATTTTTACATTCAGTTTTTTGTTTTTGTTGTCAACTGTAATATCTGCTTGCGAATTT
>JANOMP010000111.1:0-2381 GCA_031420365.1 Cytophagaceae bacterium | reverse complement strand
GCCTCTTGTGGCAACCTGTAAATGCTTTTGGTTTTTGCTATCTTGGCTAACAATAATGGCAAATTTTCATCAGAAACGCCTCTTTTTTTAGGGTCAAACATTCCATTTCTTCGCTTTCTGGGCTTTCTATCAATATTTCTCTTACCTTTTTGCGAATAGGGCAAAAAAACATCGTCACTCTCAACAATACCATCCAAAACTATTTTAGACTGTTGATTTTGTAATGATGCCAAAATTCTGTGCCGCCATTTGAAGGAGGTAGGTATGCTTAAATCACAAATTAAAACCGATTTTCTGATGCTATCACCTGCAATAAAACTTTTCATATAAAGTTTCAATAATTCCCCCTTCCCTTTTCGCATTCGGGCATTGAATGTCCCTGTTTTACCCGATAGCTTCGCTTACAATCTCTACAAGAAAACCGTTGAACAGAATGCTCTTTTCCATTTTTAATTATCTTACTACTATTACAATGGGGGCAATGTCTGCTTTCAGTAGCTTTTTGAGCAATCTGCATCTTTGCAATGTCAATATCCATATTGTTGACAAGCCGAAACAATTCTTTGATAATTTGTTTCTGCTCATCTAAGGATAATTTTTCAATCTGGGTTTGTATTTCTGATAAATCTATATACAAACACACAAAAAAACATCGACTTAATTAAACATAGCCTTTGTTTTTAAAAGAGTTCTTTAGAATGACATTTAAAATAAAAGAAATAAAGAAAAGCAGCTAAATAAAACACCATAAGGACTTTTAACTTCAAACACGCAATCTTCATATAATCCTTGGTATTTCGAGAAACAAGTAAAAGGTCGAAATATAGGGCAGTTGCCGCAATAAGGGCATCAGGCAATTTAATTTTGTATTTCTGTCTAATATCAGTTGTAGATTATACCAAATTTTATCCACTGAATGAACTGTAAAAAAATCAACGAATCTTTTCAATAAATTAAATTCAGGCTCTGAAATATTCTGTGTTGCGAAAAGTTCAATATTGGTAATAATTGAAATTCTAGGATTAATAAGTAGAAGTAAATTTCTCCCTGAATCAGGCAATTTACCGTTAAAGAAATCTATAACAACGTTACTGTCTATCAAATATCGTTCGTCCATTCTTTTTGCATTTTCTCTATGTTCTCATGCATTATTTGAGCTGTTTCATCAGAAATAGTCCCCCCAAAATCGGCCATAGTTGTCTTAGGTTTATCACTTACCAAACTATCCTTTTTCTTGAAAACTATTAATTCCAACTCCTCTCCCAAATAATCCATGGGCAAATACAATTGAATATTGAATTTACTTTGAGTCGGTATAATGAATGTTCTTATCAGAATAAAAATGTATTCTAAATAAATAGGGTCTCCTTGAAGTTTTTAAATTTTTAGTAATTCTCGGAATTTTCCATATTTCAGGCTCAAATATTTTTTATATTTTCTACTCGAGGATTTCAATTTATAGGAATAATCCTATTTTTTTTGATTTTTTTTGGTTTTTTTTGGATCGGACGGTCTTTTCCTATGGGCGATATTTTTCTCTCATTTAGGCGGCTATTTGGGCGACCAGAAGCTTTTGTTTTTCGGTTTGGAGTTTTTTATCTCTCTGCTCGGCTATTTTTACAACGTTGCTCGTTATGATGCCGAAGTATAGCCAGATGAGTTCAGTCGACTTGCTTTTCGCTTTTATTTTGTTTAATCCATAGTGGTTTTTTTCATTTCCGAAGCTTCCTTCAAGTGTCGTACTTCTTATGATTCCTAGTTGTCTTCACTGGTGGGGTCATCGGCTGGTTTGGGGCCCTTTCTTGCAAAATTTGTGATTATTTTCTGATCTGTAACAAAGGTTCTGTTTGAATTTGTAGCATAGATTTGATCGGCTGCTAGTTTTGTTACTTTCCCTACTAGTCGTTCTGATTTTTCTACACTATCTATCAACGTATTACATTCATTGTAGGCATCATAACTTGCTTTTTGTATGATTGATATTCCGCCTATTTGAATTTTATTTACTTTGATGCCAAACGCTACGGGGACGCCTAGTCTGGTTTGTTTTCTTTGCCTCGTACAATGGGTCTTACATACGGTTTGGCTAAGCTTATTATTCTGTCTTTTACTGGTTCTTTGGGATTATTATATTGAAAGTTTTGCCGCTCTAGCGCCTTTTCAATCAATGCTATTCTACCTGTATCGATTCTACCAGCCGCCATTTCATTTCTTTTTATAATGCTTTTTAACGAGGTCAGTCCGTGTCCAACAAGCATTAATAGCTTAAATATCAACTTCTTAGTTATTTTTTCGACTTTTTCTTCCTTTTGGAAAAACTTAAAACTTCTTTTTTTAATGCTTCGTACTTTGCTAAACTAGGCCTTAGAATTTTAAGTGAT
>JANOMP010000110.1:0-13322 GCA_031420365.1 Cytophagaceae bacterium | reverse complement strand
CCATTTGCATAGTAAATTACAGAATCGTTGATTCTTTCAAAAGCAGTACAAGCACTGATAAGGTGTGTGCCAGACGGAAAAATGGGAAGTATTAATTGCATTCACAAATATCCCCACTTTTTAGTTTACGTGCAAATCCCCACGAATACTAAAATCAGAGGATTAGACATGGAGTTCTGATATTACTGTAATTGAAGTGAAGGAAATTGCAAAAATCAGAAAATATCAAATAGCAATTCAATCTGGTTCAAAAACTATAACCCATCAACTTGAACAGCTTACACAATACATGGTTAAAAGATGAGGTTATGTTCAAATAATAACAGCATATTGTTTAAAAAGCCAGAAAAGCTGGTATGCTAGTGGAGTCAGCATGCCTGTTATTACCCATTGTTTGATTCAGTACCGTGACAGCTAGCACAAAGTGCCCTGAAAATAGAATTATATCGCATATCATCTACTAACAGGAAAATGATATTGAGCTTATCTGTCTGCTTTTTCTTAAAAAAACAAGCGGGGGAACCAGTAAACCTATGATCATGATCATCAGAAAGCATTAGCGGGTATCCATAAAACAGCCAATTTGCTTCTATACATAAATGTTTAAAGATTCAAAATTGAAATATTTCAAAATGACATGTCAATCTTTTCAGAAGGGGTAATGTCTGGAATCAGTTTAGCTTTAGTGTATTTAGCTATTTGGGCATCGCACTTTTTGCGCTGTTGGTCAAGCACTTTTTTATATTTTGGATCTTGTGCCAGATTATTTGTCTCCATCGGATCACGTTCCAAATCATACAGTTCATCGGGAGTTTCAATAAACAGATACCTGAAATATTTCCACTTTTTGGTTCTGATCCCTTCACTGGATGGTATCTGAGGCAATTTCCAGAGGTGTTCAAATAAAACAGCTTTACGAACCGTCTCCGGTTTTTTACCCTTTACGTATGGGAGCAGGCTTATGCCCTGATATTCTCCCGGTGCTTTTACGCCGGCTATATCGAGAATGGTTTTGGCTATATCGATGTTGAGTACCATATCGCTGACATCATGGTGTTTTTTAGCTTTCGGATCGTAAATTATCAACGGAACCCGCAAAGAATTATCGTGCATCAACCATTTATCGGCTAACTGCCGTTCTCCCAGATAGTAACCGTTATCGCCCATGAAAATAATAATCGTGTTGTCAGCTATTCCTTTCTCTTCCAATAGTTTCCTGAGTTCGCCTATTTCATCGTCCACCTCAGTAATCATACGGTAGTATCCCTTTACACTTTGCTGGTATTTTTCAGGAGTGTCAAAGCGCCAGAGCCAGCGCATACGATTATAGCCCTCTCTTACCTCCCTGGGCAAGGCATTAAAATACTTGTCATCACCCAGAGGCGGCGGCGGAATAGCAACATTTGCATATAACTTATTCGATTTCTCCTGCCAGATATATTGTTCAGGGGCATTATCGTGAGCGTGGGCTGCACTGAAACTAAGTGACAAACAAAAAGGTTTATTACTGGATGCATTCTTCTTTATAAACTCCTGAGCCTGAAACCCGGTATATCGGGTAAGATGGACGGTATCAGTTCCAATTGTTTTATAAAAATAACCCTTGCGATTCGGATATATTCCGTTTCGGTCATAGATATCTGCTTCATCAAAAAGCCTATCCGTTTCTTTATATGTTACCCCAAACTTTCCGAAAAAACCGGTATAATAGCCGTTATTTTTAAGCATGACAGGATAACTGAGTTGCATGTAAGGTTCCTTTAACGGGCCTTGCTGAAAGGTATAGCCATGTGTACGTTCATACAGGCCGGTTAAAATGGAGGCTCGGCTGGCTGCGCAAATGGGCGTAGTTACAAAAGCTTTTTCAAAATAGGTTCCTTCCTTTGCCAGCTTATCCATCTGGGGAGTTTGAATTATTTTATTTCCCGCAAAACCCAATGCATCCCAGCGATGATCATCGGTAAGAATAAATATAATATTGGGCTTTTCTGCCTGCTTTTTTTTTAAAGAAACAAGCGGGGGAACCAGTATGCCGATCATCATGATCATCAAAAACCCTTTGCGGGCACCCATAAAACGATCAGATTTGCTTCTATACATAATCGGTATTTTTAACTTATTCATTGATTGCTTTACCCTCGTAATTCATCCTGGTGTATGGCACCGTCTCCGTTTCATCCACCACGTAATTCCATTTTTTTACTTATTCCATTTCTGGACGGAAATCATGCTTCCTTTCACTAAGCATTTTATTCAACTGGTAATCAAGTTCCTGTTGCAGTGACCTGAACTCTGGTTGATTAGCGAGGTTATTCAGTTGAAAAGGATCTTGTATATTATCGAACAGCAGCCACGCCCCTTTCAGGTCTCTGACATAGGTAAATTGTTTTGTAACAATTCCCCGGTAATCCTTTCCCCCTTTTTGGCGTGTCCACTGGCCGAAAGGCTGTACGTAGGAAATCAATGTCCCGGTGATGTTGTCTTTTCTTTTTCCAAGCATGACCTGTGATAGATCCTTCCCTTCTACCGATGACGGCACTGGTATATCAGAAAACCCTAATAAGGTAGGCATAATATCGGGAGTGTTTAAAAGCATTCAAGTGGTCTTACCTTTAATGCCCAAAGCCGCAGGATAATACATCAGGAAAGGAATAAAAATTGTAGCAGCCCTGACTTCTTTACGTTGTGAAAACATTTCCTTTTCATAACAAGCAATTTTAGCTGTGGCAGTACCACATGTTAAAAAAAAAATAAATGACATACAATGAGCTTTGTCGTAAAAATAAATAAAGCTCCAAGGGACTTTTTATAGTCTCTGTAGGTTTAAATTGCATTCACAAAGTACCACAAAACTTTCTTCTTATTAATTACGCAATTTTAATTTTTCTATAGGCGTATTGAAAGGTAAACCTCTCTTCATCAGGCTTATGGACAATTCTGACCTGAGAGAATCAATGATGTTTTTATATCCCGGACTATCAATCCTGTTTTTTGTCTCGCCCTTATCTTTTTTAAGATCTACAAACATCTCACGGATTTTTCCTGTATCGTCCAGTTCATATTTATAACGGCCGGTATGAATCATATAACCGACTTCATTTTCTAAATAAATATGATTTGGCCAGTCGGAAAGTTTTTTCTGCTGGATCAGAGGAACAAGCGATTTGCCCATCAGGCCTGCCGGGGGGGTAATTCCTGCGAAATCGCATAATGTTGGTAAAAGATCTAAGCCATTACTTACAAGATGTTCATTATCAACTATGCCTTTGTTTTCCATCCATGGATAAGAAATAAGGAAAGGTATATTAGCCGCTTCCTCATACAGAATTGTTTTATGTTCAAGCTTGTGGGAGGCATCATGATCACCATGATCGGAAGTAAAAATTACAATAGTATTTTCCGATAGTCCTGACTTTTTAAGTGCATCCATTACAAGAGCTATCTGGGCATCTGCCCGCTCTGCAAGGCGCATATAAGCCCAGCGGTGCATCCTCCAATCTTTTTCGCTCCATTTTTCCCGGACGATGTTACGAAATGATTCGAGCTTTATCAAACTATCCACACTGCTGAGCTCACCTGTCATAGGCTGATGGTTATCAGGTAAGGGTGGACAGATTTTTCTAAAAAACTTCTTTTCTGAAATTCCTGCTGGTAACTGCAAAGCTTCATCAAGTTCTTTGGGTGTACCTTTTGCAAGTTTGGTATCCGGTTTTGCCCACCTGATGGCATCATAGCAGATATCATGCGGATTGATAAAAGATGCAAAAAGAAGAAAGGGCTTATCTTCTTTTTTACGGTTCATAAGAAAATCAGCACACACCACAGATAAGTTGTCTCTCTCGTCACTGGTTAAAAGCTTATATCCCCAAGGTTCAATTTTTGAACCGCTCACAGGCAACTGTACTTTTCCGCCATAATATGTCTGATATCCTGCCTGCTGAAAAAGATGCCCGATTGATTCGGAATACAGGTTTTGAACCCTGGCTTTGTCAATTACCTGGCCACCATTCTTCCTCATGCCGATTTCTGATGGAAATCTTCCTGTTTGAATGGAAAACCTAGAAGACACGCACACCGGATTAGTGGCATAGGCGCGGGCAAACCGTATACCTGTTGAGGCTATGGCGTCCAGCGCAGGTGTTTTAAGCCATTTATTGCCTGTACAAGACATCATGGAAGCGCTTTGCTGATCTGTCATGATGATCAGGATATTGGGATGATCAGGAGGTTTATTCCCGGCAAAGATGCATGAACATGAAATTAAAATAAGTAAGGCTACGGTAATGATAATTCTTGTCATAGTATATTTTTTTGATATGCTTGATTTAATTCCTGTTTAATACTGACAGCCCGTTTTCACCCAAAACGTATTTCCATTTCTATACATATTCCATGCCCCTTGCTTTGAGGTTCCACTGGCCGAAAGGCTGTACGCAGGAAATCAACATCCCGGTGATGTTGTCTTTTCTTTCTCCAAGCATGATCTGTGACAAATCCTTCCCTTCTACCGATGACGGCACTGGTATAATTTTTTGGATGAGTTACCGGCATAATAAGCGGAATTGTTATTATCATCGGCACATTCCAATGCTTTCCAGTATTCGAAGCCCTGGCACCTATTTTCAGGGATATAGCTTTTTCTGCCGTAATTATAATTTCAAATTTACCTTTTTACCCGTTTTAACTGCCAAATATATCGCGTCAATAATTTTTAAGTCTTTCAGGGCTTCTTCGCCATCAACTGGAACTATGGGCTGTTTTCCCTCCAGAATGATACCCGCCATTTCATCCATTTGTACTGTCTGGTGAGTAACATGTGGGTGATTTAATTCGCCTTTATTGGTGCGGCCCTTGATGGGTCCATAACCGGTAGAGGGTTGTAACTCGGCAAATCCTTTTTCAGCATTTAAGAAAAAGCGATCCAGGTTATTCATATTATAGCTTGATAAACAAGACGCTACCGCTCCGCCAGGAAACCCTAGTTGAAATTGAATGGTTTCGTCAACGCCTTCTTTAAATTTTTCAGGATTAGTTTTAGTTTCCTGTGCAGTAACCCAAACAGGCTCTTCGCCTATCATATAACGCGACCCGTTGATTGCATAAATGCCTATGTCCATCATCGAGCCCCCTCCGGCCAGTTTCCTATTCAATCGCCATTGATTTGGATCGCCAATTTTGAAGCCGCACAATCCCTGAAAAAACATAATTTTCCCCAACTCCCCTTCTTTCCGCATCCGGATGATTTCCAGTGTCTTAGGATCGAAGTGCATTCTGTATCCTACCAGCAGTTTGACATTCGCTTTCTTGCAGGCTGCAATCATTTCCTGCCCTTCTTTGGCATTCAAGGCCATTGGTTTTTCGCAAATTACGTGTTTACCCGCTTTAGCTACACGTATCGCCTGATCATGATGCAGTCCATTTGGCGTAGTGATGTATACCGCATCAATTTCCGGATTATTTATAATGAGGTCGAAATTCTCATAATTATAACAATTGTTCGCGGGAATGTTGTACTTACTCTGCCAGTCTATTACTTTAGAAGGCGTACCACTAATAAGCCCTACTAATTTAGCTTTCTTACATGTTTTCATTGCATCAGCAACCCGGGTCCCATAGCTACCTAAACCCATGATTGCAACCCGAAGAACGGGACCATCATAAGACTGATTGTAAAAGTCTTTAGTGCTTGCCAAACCCTCATAGGGTATATATAAGGCAAGTGCCGAACCGGTAAGTTTTTGTAAAAAATTACGACGTGAATTCATAATATAAGGTTTTAGGTAAGTTTAAAAATGTAAAAAAATTTGACATGAAACTCATAATCATCAGGCATAATATCTGGAATATACTTTTCATATTAACTCGATGTTAGTACTGTTAGCGTATTTAAATAATTTTTATAATTCTGCGATCAGTATATTACGGTAGTAAAGTTCTGATCCTTCAGCTTGCAGCAGAATTTTTCCTTGTGTGGTACTAGGGCTTTCGCCTTCGTTTACAACTACTCCGTTAACAGTGAAAACGAATTTGCCATTTTTAGAAACAACTTCCACTGTGTTCCATTCTCCGTTAGGACGCTCAGCATCCTTCTTCTTTATTGACAGCGTAGAGTTTGTAGGTATAGTGCGTTTGCCGTCAACTACCGCTGTAGCGCCGTCAATGAGCCATAAATCGCCAGTATCTCCTTCCTGAATCTGGCACTCTATAGATTTAGGCCAAATTTTATTGGGCACGTCCTCTGGCATGTTGAAACAAATACCAGCATCTCTTTTTGCATTCTCTCTTGGCGGATATCTCTTTTCACCCCATTTGAATTCTAATGAAAAATGAAAATCCTTGTAACTCTTGTCAGTGACTATATAGCCAAACTCTATCCCGCGGACGTGTATCATCTCATCCTCTACAGTGAAAACTTGCTGCGGGTCATTATTCAAGCCTGAGGTGCGTAAAAAACTGCTCCAGCCCTTAAGGTTTTTACCGTTGAAAATGGGGCTCATTTTTTTGTTCTGAGCAGTAGCAGTTATCATCCAGGGTAGTAAAACTGCGATTAAGATTAATTTTTTCATAAGGGGGATAGGTTTTGGTTAATATCGTTTTTGATTAGAAAAATAGCTCTATAAAAAGTCATCAAGAGCTGCTGCTTCAAAAAATGCAGACAGCGATTCTTACTAACTTGCGTTGCTAGTTGATAGGCCTTAGAAAGGGTCAAAAGATGGTTGTCAAAAGGATTTCTGTCTCCTGAGACATACTTTGAGAGTAAGGCTTGGTCTATTCCTGAAATTGATGTTATATCTTGAATCTTTAGACCAAGTAAAGTCCTTTTATTTTTAAATATAATTGAAATCATTTTTGACCTTTTTAAACATGATAAAATTAGTCATATATTTTTGACCAAAAAACGATTTGCCCTTTTTTTTCAAAATTACTTTCTTAAATGATAACTTTTTACTTTTGAAAAGGCTCTAATTCCTTGATGGGAAAGTGTAGAGCCAAATCCTGAATGTTTCCTTCCTGTCCAAGGCAAAGCGGCACTTACTCGATCACAACAATTCCAATATCCAGACCCAGAATCAATTTTAGCCAAAATACCTTCTGCCCTACTTTGCGAAGAAGAATAAACAGCAGCTGTTAAACCAAAAACGGTGTCATTCATCATATAAATTGCTTCTTCATCATTTTCGACTTTCATTATTCCAATAATAGGACCAAAACTCTCTTCTTGCATTACTTTCATGTTGTTTTTTACATTCAATAGGACGGTTGGTTGGAAAAAATATCCTACACTGCCAATTTTTTTACCACCAATTCTACAAATAGCTCCGCTTGATAGGGCATCTTCTACTTGCTTTTCTAGAACTTCCAATTGTTCTTTTCTTGTTAATACAGAAATATAAACGCCATCCTCTAATGGGTTACCTATTTTCCATGATTGTACCTCTTTAATAAACTCTTCAACAAATTCTTCATAAATTTCCTTATGCACATAAATTCGTTCCACAGAACAACAACTTTGCCCATTGTTGTAAAAGACACCATCTGATATTCCCAAAGCTACAGATTTAACATTAGAAACTTCATTGGTAACATATACCGGGTCTTTCCCGCCTAATTCTAATTGACAAGGGACCAACTTGTGAGCTATTCTTTCATAAATATACTTTCCAGTTTTATAAGAACCTGTAAAATAAAAACCATTAAATGGCATATCTAATAATGTTTCTCCAATATCTCCTTTTCCGATTGCCAGCTGAAAAACATCCTTTGGTACACCTGCCAATTTAAGATATTTATCAATCTCTATCCCAGTTAAAGTTGCATATTCTGAAGGTTTATACATAACAGAATTCCCAGCTAAAAGAGCTGGAACAAAAATGTTAACACCTACATTATAAGGGTAATTCCATGCAGAAATATTACAAACAACTCCTAACGGTTCATAAACAATTTTCTCTGTCAATTGATCTGAAATTGACATGATTTCATCACTTAGGTACTCCTCAGCATTTTGAGTTAACCATAATACTTTATTGCCTGCCCCAATTATTTCATTGCGACTTTGCTGAAGAGGCTTTCCCATCTCAGAGGTTAGAATTAATGATAATTCATCAATATTTTCTTTAATTAGGACTACAAATTTCTCTAAAATTAAAATTCTTTCTGATATTTCCAGATTTGCCCATTTTTTTTGAGCCTCAACTAAAAGCTTGAATTTTTGATTCAAACTTTTCTGATTATCTACTTTTATTGTAGCTATTATTTGTTCTGTAGCTGGATTAATAATCTCCATTTTTATATATTTTTGAGGCTTCTAAAAAAGCATTTTTTATGTTCATAGAAAATGGGATTTGATAATTTGAATTAATAAATCGTTCAGGATGCCATTGAATAGCTATCAAGAAGGAATTTATTGATTTATCTTTATATTCTAAAGCTTCAACTACTCTATCGTCAGACCAAGCCGATGCTCTCAAATTATCTGCAATTTGGTCTATACCCTGATGATGAGCGGAATTGACCATTCCGGAATCTATATTAGCAATTTCATAAAATAGACTGTCCTTTTCTACTACTATGGAATGCAAACCATCAATATTTTGCATTTTTCGATGGTTTTTATTCCCATTTTCTTCTAAATCTTGAATTAATGTTCCTCCCAAAGCAATATTTATAAGTTGCATCCCTCTACAGATACCAAGAATCGGTATTCTAAGATTTTGAGCCATCTCAAAAATATTTATTTCAAATTTATCCCTTTCTTCATTAAAAGTTTGAGCTAAAGGATAGTCTATTCGCGGGTTCTTATAAAATAAAGGATGAGAATCTACTCCACCACTTAAAATAACTCCATCACATTTTTCTAATTCTTGATAATTAAATAATTCAAAAGATAGGATAACTATCTCAATATCATTCGATTTTGCTAAAATCCAATTAGGATAATTTTGAAAATTTGTTTCAGAATATGTAATTCCAATTTTGATCATAACGCCTCTGAATAAAGAGCTCTAAAATCTTTTTCTGATACTGGTTTTGGATTATTTGGATGAGAAAAATCAGCAAAAGCCAAGGAAGCTAAGGTACCTAAATGCTGCTCTTTGACTCCAATTTCTCTTAATTTATGAGGAATACTAATCTTAGTATTCAAATCGAACAAAAATTGGACAACTGAATCACCCGTTGTATTTTTAAGATTTAAGGCTTGGGCCATTCTGCCAAATCTATCTTCAAATCCTGCTATATTAAAACGCATTCCATAAGGAATGTTTACGGCATTAGCCAAGCCATGATGCGTATCTAATAATGAAGAAAGTGGATGGGCCAAGGAATGGACGATACCTAATCCTTTTTGAAAAGCAATTGCACCCATCATCGAAGCCAAAAGCATTTTTGATCTTGAAATAATATCTGGCTTGATAACTGCATTTTCTAAAGATTCTGAAACTAAACGCATTCCTTCTAAGGCAATACCATCACACATAGGATGAAAGTTTTTCGCTAAAAATGCTTCCATATTATGCGTGAGAGCATCCATTCCCGTAGCAGCAGTAATAAAAGCGGGAAGTTCCATTGTAAGCAAAGGGTCAGCAAATACAATTTTTGCTAGTAATTTTGGAGAAAACAAAATCTTTTTTTGGTGTGTACTATCATCTGCAATTATTGCTGACCTTCCTACTTCGCTTCCTGTACCTGAGGTAGTAGGAATAGTAATAAAATGTGGCACATCATTGGTAACAAACACGTCTCCACCAATCAAATCATCATATTTAAATAAATCTTCTCGGTGATTTATTCTTAAAAGTACTGCTCTTGCTACATCTAAAGCTGCACCACCACCAATTCCAATCAAGCAGTCTCTATTAGTTGCATCCCAAACTTCGGTTCCTTTATAAACATCCGATTTTATTGGATTTTTATGTATATCTGAAAAAATTTCAGTAGAAAAGCCATTATTATTCAAATCTTGAATTATGATTTTAAAAAACGAAAGCTGAGCAATTTGTGGATCAGTAACAATTAAAGGATTTGAAAACCCTTCTTTTTTTAAATATGGTGCCAATTCTTTAATAGCTCCCACACCAAAACGGATTATTGTGGGGAAATTATATTGTCTTATTTGATTAAAATCCATTTTAAATATCTAAATTATTTCAAAATATCTTTTCTTTTCCCAGTCAGTTACTACTCCACTAAATTGTCTCCACTCCCATTCTCTGGAAGCAGTAAAATGTTCTACAAATATTTCCCCAAACAGCTCTTTAGCGATAATTGAGTTTTTCATAGCTAAAGTTGCATCTCTAAGATTTGAATGCAATATGCCATGAGATTTATCGGTATATCCATTTCCAACGGTGGGACTTTGAAGTTTAAGTTTGTTTTCAATGCCATACAAGCCACTAGCTAAACAAGCCGCCATAGCTAAATAGGGATTAGTATCAGAGCCCACTACTCGCGTTTCTATTCTTGAAGATTTTTTACTTGTTGGCAAAGCTCTTAAAGCAACTGTTCTATTATCAATTGCCCAAGTTAAGGTGGTAGGTGCCCATGCTCCTTCCACCAATCTTTTATAAGAATTAACAGTGGGTGCTATCATTGGCAAGATAAATGGCAGGCAAAATAATTGTCCAGCCATATAATTTTCCATTAAATCGCTCATTCTATGTGGCTTTTTTTCCTCATAAAATAAATTATGTTCGAGCGTCTTATCCCATAAACTTTGGTGAACATGCCCGCTACACCCAGGCAAATTTTCGTCCCACTTCGCCATAAAAGTAGCCATTATGCCTTTTTTATACGCAATCTCTTTAACAGAAGATTTAAATAAAACAGCTCTGTCGGCAGCTTCCAAAATATCAGAATAAGCGATTGCAGCTTCATAAACTCCAGGACCAGTTTCTGTATGAAGCCCTTCAATTGGTATATCGAATTGTTTCAATTGAGTAAATAAATCAGAGAAAAAGTCATTTCTAAGAGTAGACCTTAATATAGAATAGCCAAACATTCCAGGGCTTAAAGGTTTAAGCTGAAAAAAATTTTTATCATGAATACTTTGTGGTGATTCTTCAAAATTAAACCATTCAAATTCTTGACTAAATAGTGGAGTATATCCTTGTTTTTTTGCTTGAACATTAATTTTTTGCAAAAGACTTCTTGGACAAATGGCATTTGATTTCTCTTTTTCTTCAATCAATTCACAAAGGAAAAAAGGTATATCATTTTCCCAAGGAATTTTCCTAAAGCTGCTTAAAACTAATCGGGCTGGGGCATCTGGATATCCAGAATGCCAACCTGTATATACTGAATTGTCATAAGCAACATCAGACATGTCCCAACCAAAAACCACATTACAAAATCCTAAATGTGATTCTAGAATTGAAAAAAACTTTTCAGTACTTATATATTTACCTCGTAATACTCCATCAATATCTACCAAAGCCACCTTAACCCTTTGATCTATATGGTTTTTTACATAATCAAAAATTTCAACTTCAGACATCTAGCTACTTGGTTTTTTATTGAATAGTTTAAAAAGCAAATATGACAATAAAAGTATCCCCAAATATATAAAAAACAATTTGGCATTAAAAACAGCAACAGCAACAAATGAAGAAATGGCTAAAACTAATGCTAGAATTGGGGTAAATGGATAGAATGGAACTTTGTAGGGTCTATACAGATTTGGATGTTTAGCTCTCAATTTTAATAAAGAAAAAATTGCAATTATATATAAACTAAGTGCTCCGATTACCGCAATGGTAATTATATCTGCTGTTCTATTCGTAAAAATAGCAATAATTCCAATTCCCATATTAATTACTAGAGCATTCGCTGGGGTCTTGAATTTTGGGTGTACTATACCTAAAAAATTTGGAGCATATCCCACTTTCCCAAATTCATAAGTTGCTCTTCCAGCCGCTAAGATTAATCCATTGAATGACGCAATTAAACCAAAAATCCCTATAGTTAACAGAAGATGAAAAAGTAAAGTTTGGTCCCCTACAACCATTCTCATCGCCATCGGAAGAGGTGAATCAGAAGTTTCGCCACTCGCAAGATTTGTATAAACTATGTTTTCCCATCCCCCTACTCCTATTGATGATAAAAATACTAAAATGCACAAAATTACTAAGGTGATTAATACAAATCCAAAACTCCTTTGAATATCTTTTTGTGGACTTTTTGCTTCTTCTGCCACGTTGGCAAGTCCCTCAATTCCTAAAAAAAACCAAATTGCAAATGGCAAAGCAGCAAAAACTCCGGACCAACCATTAGGAAAAGAGTTGGTTTTTAAATTTTGAAACTCAAAATGTGGTAAAGTAACTCCAGCAAATATTAGTATTTCTACAACAGCTATTATAGTAATTATAAGTTCAAAAGTAGCCGCTGCCTTAACTCCATAAATATTTAGAAAGGTAAAAATAAAATAAACCATTAAAGAAGTACTTAAAACTGAAACATTAGGAAAAGCCAAATTGAAATAAGAACCAATACCAAAAGCAATAGCTGGAGGTGCAAAAACGAATTCAACTATTTGGGAAATTCCAGCTATAAAACTGATGTCTTTCCCAAAGGCTTTAATTGCATAGTCGAAAACCCCGCCTGCTTTAGGAATAGCACAAGCAAGTTCGGCGTAGGAGAAACTGAAACAAGTATATAAAATTATGACAAAAAAAGTTGCAATTCCCATACCTAAAGTGCCACCTTCTTTTAGCCCTAGATTCCAACCAAAATACATTCCTGATATCACATAGCCCACACCTAAGCCCCAAAGCATCAATGGACTTAATACTTTTTTAAGATTTGATGAAGATTCATTAGACATAAAATAGTAGGAAAAAATGAAAATTATAATTTAAGGTGATGCATACTATTTGAATCTGACAAGTTTAATAATTCTTCAAATAAATTAAAATAACTTTACCATTGTTAATACCTTTTATTGCATCAAGAAGTCAAAACTAATATATTTATTCATTTTTTTAATATGGATTATTTTAATAAAGATATATTACTAGAAATAATAAGGTTTGAAATGCCCTTTGGTAAGTATAAAGGTACAATATTATGTGATTTACCTATTAGTTATTTAGAATGGTTTAAACGAAAAGGTGGTTTCCCAGATGGCAAACTAGGAATGCAACTCGCAACAGTTTATGAAATTAAATTAAACGGGCTAGATGAAATAATTTTTCACTTGAAAAAAAAATTAAAAAAAATTTGATTTGATTTTACTGTCAAACGGTTAAATTAGGTTAGGATTTTATTAATCTTAGAAAAACACAAAAAGGCTCGAAAGTTTAGCTTTTTCGCCTTTTTGTTCAGAA
>JANOMP010000109.1:0-2138 GCA_031420365.1 Cytophagaceae bacterium | reverse complement strand
GCGGGGTGTGGTGAGTATGCCGAGCAATATTTTTGCCACCACAGGCACTAACGTATCAATTTTGTTTTTGGATAAAGCCAATACCAAAGGCGATATTGTATTGATGGATGCTTCTAAATTGGGTACTACAGTAAAAGAAGGCAAGAACCAAAAAACCTTGCTTTCAGATACCGAAGAACAATAATTATTGATACGTTTAATAAACACGAAGCCAAAGAAGATTTTACGGTAGTGGTTTCTTACGAACAGATAAAAGAAAAAAACTACAGCTTTAGTGCTGGTCAATATTTTGAAGTAAAGATTGAATACACCGACATTAGCCCTGCTGAATTTGAAACCAAGATGAATGGGTTTAAAACCAATTTAGACAGCCTTTTTGCTGAATCGAGGGATTTAGAGGCTGAAATAAAAAAACAATTGGGAGGTTTGGTTTATGAATAATTTATTTGGCATTGTGCGACTCCTTTGGAGTCGAATGTTTGTAGAAATGATGAAATTTCTACAAACATCTGACCCCATCGGGGTCAAACCTAAAATGGAAAAGGAAATTCAGAAACAATTAAATGGATTGAAGTATGAGTAAGTTGGAAATCAATACTGGTAATACTGATTTAATAAGCGACATCAGCTTGCTGATTGAGCAAAGTCAACGCCATATTGCTACACAAGCCAATAGTACACTTACACTGTTGTTTTGGCAAATTGGCAAACGAATAAATGATGAAATACTGTTAAACAAACGGGCAGATTATGGCAAACAGATTGTCGTTACAGTGTCGCAACAATTAGAAACAAATTATGGCAGGAGTTTTTCTGATAGGAATTTGCGTAGAATGATGCAATTTGCTACTGTTTTTAACGATTTAACGATTGTGACACCACTGGCTACACAATTGAGTTGGTCACATTTTATTGAGTTATTTCCGATCAAAACCGATGAAGCAAGAATGTATTATGCGCAAAAAGTGATTGAAGAATCTTGGGGTAAAAGAGCCTTAAAACAGCAAATTGCTAGAAAAGCCTTTGAGCGCAACGAAATTGCCAATACTCAATTGGGTACGTTTAAACCCGAATTATTAAACACCTTTAAAGACCCCTACATTTTAGATTTTCTCAACCTCAAAAACACCTATTTAGAGCAAGATTTAGAACGCGCCATTTTACATGAATTGGAAGCCTTTATGTTATAACTATCCGACTCCTTCGGAGTCGAACCAAAGCTTTGCATTAATTGGTGGCTTGGAAATAGAAATTCTGAAACAATTAGGAGGATTACAAAATGAAAAATAACCATAACCCGATATATACGACCCCAACGGGGTCGCAGGTTTATAACCTAACATACCGTTATAAATATACGACTCCTTCGGAGTCGAACCAAAGCCTTGCATTAATTGATGGCTTGGAAATAGAAATTCTGAAACAACTAGAAAGTTTGTTTATGATCAATAATTGTAACGCAGTATATACGACCCCAACGGGGTCAAATACTTATAACATAGCTATGTGTTATAAATATCCGACTCCTTCGGAGTCGAACCAAACCCTTGCATTAATTGGTGGCTTGGAAAATGAAATTCAGAAACAATTAAATGGATTGAAGTTATGAGAACATACAAGCTCAAACAGCTTTTGTCCATAAAGAACGGCAGAGACCACAAGGAATTAAACCCAGGCAATATTCCTGTCTATGGTAGTGGTGGAATAATGAGATATGGAGACAAAGCAATGTATAACGATGAAAGCATTTTGCTTCCAAGGAAAGGTACACTAGCGAATATTCAATATGTGAACAACCCATTTTGGACTGTTGACACAATTTACTACTCTATCGTAAACAAAGAATTAGCAAATCCATTTTATCTCTTCAACTTTCTAAAAGTTCTTGATTTAAGCAAACTGAATACTGGAACAGGTGTACCAAGTATGACATTTGATTCCTATTATAACTTGGATATTGTTTTACCAGAATTAGAAGTCCAACAAAAAATCGCCTCCGTCCTCTCCGCTTTAGATTCCAAAATCGAACTCAACAACCGCATCAATGCCGAGTTAGAAGCAATGGCAAAAACGCTATACGATTATTGGTTTGTGCAGTTTGATTTTCCCTTCGACTTCGCTCAGGGTAAACCCGATAA
>JANOMP010000108.1:0-3995 GCA_031420365.1 Cytophagaceae bacterium | reverse complement strand
GATTCAAACTCCTGAAAAGTGTATTTGAGCAGGCCTCTGGCAGGGTCGGCTACAAAGACTTGGCTTTTTGAAATTTTATAGACAACAATGAAATGATTTTGACCCCAGTGTACGATGCACGGTAGTGGAGCTTCATTTTTGAGTTTTTCTAGATTTACTTTTACGCCCAAGCTTCTAAAACCAATTTTTTCTGCTGCTTGGGCTATGCCCAGCATGTTTACTCCATCTTTTCCAATTTCAGACGCCTCTCTTAGCTCTTGGACTGATAAGCTACGTCCATAGTGTTTGGCCACCATGCGTAAGCAGGTGGGACCACAGTCCATGGCGTCGAGTTGGTGGTATGAGGGGAAGGATTGCAAATATGTACTATTTAAATATTTAAAACAAGTAATTAATTTTATTGAGAAATTCACCCTAATTTTCAAAATTTATCCCATTTTATTATCAAATAAAAAGTAAGCAAAAAAAGGAAATATTGAAAATACACCTATAAATTATTTGATGATATTAACATTTTAAACAATAGGGACTAGGTTATTTTCTTAAACTTAGAATTTATCCTAGTTCTTCTTTTTAAGCTTTATTCCTTTTAAGTTATTTAGTGAACTTGATTAATAATTACTTCTCATGGTCTGAAATATGACAATAAGAAAATGGAAAAGTTTAGTTACTATTTAATTACATTTATTTCAACTTTTCGGAAAAGGCGGAGCTTTTCATCATCTAATATTATATTTGTATTCATAGTTTCTTTATTTTGCTCCTCCCAAAATATCATAACTTGTTCAATATCTAAACCTTGATTTAGAAAATATGACTTTACAGCTTTGGCTCTATATTGTGCTAAAATATTATTCAATCTAATATCACCAACATTATCAGAAAATCCTTTTATTTTAATTTTGATTTCTGGCGAATGTTTTAAAAGATCAACAATAGAATCAAGAACGTTTTTAACGCTTTTGGAAAGTTCATATTTACTTTGTTGAAAATGAATAGATGTTGTTTCAAAATTTATATTTTTGGAATAATTTGATTCTTTTCTATTTAAATAAGTATTCGTATCGATGAAATTCAACCCTTTAGATATATGGTAGGTTCTTGAATCCAAAATAGATTTAGAATTTTTTATTACAATTTTACCTTGTAAATCTAAGCTACGTTTTACAGGTATTGAAATGCTAGTTTTTTCTATTTTAAAAGTATTTCCAAAACTTAGAGTTTGATCAAATCCAGAAGATCCCAGTGTATACCACTCATACTCCTTATCGTTGCTGTAATCAGAAGGATAACAAAATAAAATTAAATCCTCAAATGTAAGATTTGTATCATTTTTAAATGTTAAAAAACTAAAACCAGCTAATAATTTCATATTAAATTGTCCATGAAATACAACAGGTACTTTCATAGGTTGATATCCCTCAGATCGAAACTCAATTTCTTTGGTATCAGTCGAAATGTTGAAATTTAAATTTTTATTTTCATTGGTACTTCCAACTTCTATTGATTTCCCATTAACAAATGCTACAACAGTTGTATGTAATTTTTGCCTAGTTTTTCCATCTATAAAAAAACCAGAAAGTATAACTTTTCCCATACCCTCTTGTGCAAACAAGTTCTTATAAGGTAGAAGGTTAAAAACCAAATACGTCAAAAAAAAAGTACGAATTAACATATTTTATTATAATTGTTCAAAAACCCGATAGACAAATAATAATTATTCTTATCCTACGGAATTGGAAATTCTAAGGTGCCTAAAAATATCTCAATAAATAGAAAAAACGGTCTTGATTTAAGGAACGATAATTTTCGTCATAAACTTAACGATTAATAATATTGTTTTCATTTAAAAAGAGAGACAAATCTTCTAAATTATTGCATACTTTTATTATGATATTTCTTTCATTAACCACTATGTGCGTAGGAAAAATATTTAAATTTAGTTCGCTAATTAAACGCTCTTGTTCAGGAATTACCTCATATTTAAATGGTCTTTTCTTTAAAATTTTTTTTAGTCTTTCCCTATTGTCTAAAGCCAAACTAATGAAAAGTATTTTATCATTATTTTTTTCATTTTCTACTATTTCATTCAATTTCGGAAATTCTTTAATACAAGCCGTACAGCCTATAAACCAAGTTTTAAAAAGTACTATTTTACCTACTCTATTATTTAATTTAGAATTTCTCCCATTAATGCTTTTATCTACAATATTAGGGAATTTTTTACCTTCGAAATTTAAATTATTTAAAGCAATATTTGCTTCATTTTTAATGGTTGCTTGAATTTGAAGATTTGCATTTTTACCTACTTTGAAAAGTTTATAAACCCGACGATTTTCATTCAAATACAGTCTGTAAGGCAAATAAGCACCACTTTTTAATTTGGTTAAAAATGTTCTTTTATCTATAACAGAACTATTTACATCAACTGGTATGAAGTTAGAAGAAAGCCTAATATTTTGAGAATGAAACTTCCACCAATTTAAAAAATCACCATCTGATAAAATAATCAAATTTTGGGTATCTGAAGCACCATTTATAGATTTAATTTTTTTTTGGCTGCAACTACTGCCCAAAAAAAAAGCAATGCAAAACATTAAAAGTCTTAACTTATTAAACATAAAAACCATTGGTTTTATTAAATAGATTCAGGAAGATGTATTCTACTATCCTGAATCTATTATTTCTAATTATTTATTTAGCAATTTTGTAGTATACCGAAACTACAAGTCGCCTGATTACCGGGTGAAATCAAAACGCATGAACTGCATTCATAATCACCACTAGTCATACAACATTTAAACAATGTTCCACCACCATAACCACCTTTAACCCTTTTTAAATCTTCTCTTGATAACAGAGAATCAGCAAATTTCGAAATCATTTTTTTCATTTTTTGAAATTGTTTAAAATTAAAAATTTATTTAACTATTTGATCAAATACGCTGTAAATATTGCCTTCTATTGGCATGTCCAAATCCTCTTTCTTTCGTAATTTTAATTTAGCATTGCTGAGCAATTCATCAATTTTAGTAACAATAGAATCAACACTATCCTTTTCAAGATTGCCCATTAAACCATGTCCCCAAAATTGTACCCTGCCAGCATTACCGGGCTGATCATTGTTTTCCATGTGTGGAAAAACTAGCATTTTTACATTTTTTTGAATACATTCTTTAATTGAATTGTGCCCGCCATGAGTGATCAATAATTCGCAATATGACAATAAATGTAATTGGGGAATAAAATATAAAAGTCCTTGGATGTATAATGCATTTTTAATCTACAAATTTACTAGCAATTATTAATACTAAGACTTCTCTTTTTTACCACTTTAATAACTTTTTCTAATAATATTTTAAGCTGAATTCACGATTTAAAAGAAATTTGTTTTTAAAAAATTATATAAGAAAAGCTCTAAAAATTTATCTTCATTATAAATATCACTTTTCAAATTTTCTAAGTCTTTATAAAAAGAAAATACTCTAACATTATTTTTCAATTTTAGCTCTAAAATAATTATGTCTTTTTCATATATTACTTTTTCATACGTTTTAGTTTTAAAAATTTTAACAAACAATTTTTTATTCGTTTTTTTATTGTTTCGAGAAATTAAAGAATTATTTTTTCTACATATTTTCTCTATGGTAGAATAGAATTTTAAGTTTAATGATTTTTTTTCGACCTTGTTGATATTTAAATTTTTAAAATTAATATCTTGAAAATATAATATTGGTAATGTTTGGGCTTTTATTGGAAAAATTAGAGAAAATACCAATAATAAACAAATAAAAATTTTCATTTGAATTTCAACTTTGTTATTTAATAAAAATTTCATCTTTTTAAATCATTGATGCGTTAATTGCTTTGTTTATTGCCCTATTTAGTTTTGAATTTAAATTAAATCTTACATCTTTAGTAAAATCCAAATTGAGAAATTCAAGTTTTTCTTTATATATTGATTGGCCATCTTTGAAAAATTCAATTTTTAATTC
>JANOMP010000107.1:0-16442 GCA_031420365.1 Cytophagaceae bacterium | reverse complement strand
AATCGAGTAGGAAGTAAGTGATTATTTCACTTACTGTCCTCTCACACCACCCTACGTGCCGTTCGGCATAGGGCGGTTCGTAAAGTTACTAAGTTTTGAATAAGTTTGGCTGAAAGTTCTTAGTGATAACTTCTCGAAATATGAATTGGTTAGTGTTCGATGCAGAATTGGACTTTTGGATATTCGCCAATAGCTCTTTCGAGTGTTCGCAAATTCCCATGCCTTAGATTTCTCTATTCCTAATTTCTTTAGGTTGCTGAATTTGGCACTTGTTTTCTTCCAATCTTTCCAATGACACATCCTGAGCCTTCTTCGCGTCCACTCGTCCAGTTCCTTGCAATGTCCCTTTATATCTGCTAGCTTAAAATAACCTACCCAACCTACTATTAGTTGATTTAGCTTATTTATTCGCTGCTCCATACTCTTTGCATTGCTTCTACTGGTGAGATTCTTCACTTTGGCTTTGAGCCTTTCCAGTGATTTTGGATGGACACGCACACCAACCTCTTCTTTCTTTTGATAAAAGCTAAAACCTAGAAACTTCCTCTTTTTGGGGCTTCCGACTTCACTTTTAGACTGATTGACCTTGAGTTTCAATTCTTCTTCTATGAATTTACTGATGCTTGACATTACTCGCTCAGCACTTCGCTTGCTTCGGACGTATATGTTACAATCATCTGCATAACGACAAAATCGATGACCGCGACTTTCTAGTTCTTTATCCAGTTCATCTAACATGATGTTGGAAAGTAACGGACTCAACGGACCTCCTTGTGGTGTGCCTTCTGTTGATTTCACCAACACTCCTTTATCCATTATTCCCGATTCTAAAAATTTCCGAATTAATTTCAAAACTCGCTTGTCATGAACCTTCTTCGAAACAAGGTACATTAGCTTGTCGTGGTTTACTCGGTCAAAGAACTTTTCCAAGTCTATGTCAACTACTACTTTATAGCCTTCGTTTATGTACTCCGTAGCTTTTAATATAGCTTGGTGTGCATTTTTGTTAGGTCTAAAGCCGTAACTACTTGGTGAAAAGCCTTCATCAAATATCGGTGTTAGGACTTGGGCAATGGCTTGCTGTATCAAGCGGTCTACAACTGTTGGGATTCCTAAGCCTCGCTTGCCCCCATCTGGTTTCGGTATTTCCACTCGTTTTACTGCTTGTGGTGAGTACCTGCCTGTTAATAAATCATTGAGTAATGCTTCGCCGTGTATCTTGAGATATTTCAGGAGTTCTTCCGTCTTCATCTTGTCAATTCCAGCACTTCCTGCATTCTTCTTAACTTGCTCGTATGCCAGATTCATATTCGCTTTGCTAAGAATTTGTTCAAGTAATTTATCGTCCTCATTCAACTCGTCTCTTCGTTCTGTTTCCGCCTTGGAATAGCTCCGCTCTCCCACATTACCTTGAGGTTCCACCTCTACTTCATGCGGGTAGTTCTTATCAGTTTCTAATAAGTTTGACTGCTTTCTTCGCTCTTCCATGAGTAAAACAAAATTTATAGACTCTTTACGTTCAGTCCTTCCCTCAAAAAAAAACATGAGGTACTATGACGTCTGCTGACTTCTTCAACCTCAGTCTTATATCACTACAAGGGTTGTTGTTTCTAAAAAAAAAATATCCACAACATGGTTAAAGACCTCCCCAAGTAAGGGTAATAACTTTCATCTCATCTACCTGCTGCATTTACTACTAAAGATTCGGGTAGTATTGGACTTCGTTTTGTTTAGCAAACTCGTCCGTCTTTAGCAGCCTAATGTAGTTTCTGTTCGTCAGGCCAAGACTTTGCCTACAGCTTCTTTCAGATTCCACTTCACAGTGGACACCCTTGCTCTCAGCTAATGATTCCTACTACCAAGCTCATAACGGACTTACACCGTCTAGCTATTACCCATGCTGGGCACACTAAAAAAGCATCTACATTTTGGTGCAGATGCTTTCCATTAGTCCAAAAAAAATTATTTTGTGGCTTTCATATTATTTCCTTGTATATTCAATTCAAGACCTGAAACTTTACCACTTGAATCTCTTTTAAAAATAGCAGTACCATCATAACCAACTAATTCAAATTTATCCTTTTCTGAAGTAGGCTTTAGTTCAGCCGTTCCTTGATCAGAGCTGCCATAAAGTTTCCCTTCTTTAATTTCTACATTTACTTTTTCTACAGGAGAACCTTGGTTAAATTTAAAAGTACCTGTAAATTCTCCCATAGCATTACCTTCTTTTTTGCCACTAATTACAGAACCTTTAACTTTAATATCAATCACATCCACAATCCCATTGGTTCTTTTAAAAACTATTAATGCATCATTATTTGGTTCTTTAAATTCATCGATTGTAGAAGTTTCAAAAATTTCACCTTTGCCTACACCTTCAGCATCCGCCATTAGGACACCATTTTCAAGGGTAATAATTAATTTTTCAAAAGGAGCACCAGCCATTTTGAAATTACCAACAAAATCAGATTTAGGTGGTTTTTGAGCAAAGATAATAAAGCATGAAAATATGAAAATAGTAAAGAATGATAGTTTTTTCATCTTTTTTTGGTTTTGTTTTAATTGAAATTTAGATAATTTATCCAAATTTAGACGGAAAGATTTAAAACTTTTAAATAATATCAAAAAAAAAAATTAAAATATTATTTTTGCAATCAAATACCTAGAAAATTATTCATAATAATGGCTAAAGTTGTAGATCATCTTAGTATATCGAATAAAAAACCAATTTTTTCAATTGAAATAATTCCACCAGTTAAAGGAGGGAAAATAGATGAATTACTAAACGACATTGCCCCAATGATGGAGCTAAAACCTCCATTTATTGATGTTACTTACCATAGAGAGGAATACATCTCAGTTAAAACAGAAAATGGAACAAGTAAGGAAATTAAGACAAGAAAAAGACCCGGTACTGTTGGACTTTGCTCAGCTATCATGCACAAATTTGATTTAGATGCTGTTCCTCATGTGCTTTGTGGAGGCTTTTCAAAAGAAGACACGGAAGACCTTTTGATAGATTTGAATTATTTAGGTATTGAAAATGTAATGGCACTGCGTGGTGATCATGCTAAGCCATTTGACACTTTTAAACCCAAAAAAGATGGACATGCTTATGCCTCTGAGTTAATTATGCAGATAAAAAACATGAATGATGGTCAATATCTTCATGAAGAGGCAGAATATTTATCGAAAAGTAATTTTTGTATAGGTGCAGCTGCCTATCCAGAAAAACATTTTGAAGCTGAAAATCTGGAAATTGACTTTCAACATTTAAAAAATAAAATAGCAGCAGGAGCCGAATATTTGGTTACCCAAATGTTTTTCGACAATTCTAAATATTTTGAATTTGTTAATAAATGTAGAGCCAATGGTATAACTATTCCCATAATACCCGGATTAAAAGTCTTATCAACTAAAAAACAATTGGATATTCTGCCAAAATTATTTTTTTTAAATATGCCTGCAAATTTCAAAGATGAGGTAATAAAAGCCAAAGATGATAAAGCTGCCAGACAAATAGGCATAGAATGGTGTACAAACCAATGTAAAGAATTAATAGAATTTGGTGTCCCTGCCTTACATTTTTATACAATGAGCAAATCAATCACAACATTGGCGGTAGCAAAAAATATATTTTAGAAACTAAAATAGAGAAGCGTATATATACCTCTCTATTTTATTATTACTATTTTTAATGAATATTCCCAGGAATTTAAAATTCCATATTCTAAGATTTAATACGAATCATCTCAAGTTCGAAATTCAAATCTAGTCCCGCCAATGGATGATTTGCATCCAAAATAACAAAATTTTCATTTACTTCCTTTACAATTACAGGAACAGCCTGTTGTCCGTCATGCATATTAATAGTTCCCCCAATTTCTAATGGTATATCAATAGGAATACCGGCTCTGTCAAACTTAAAAATCATTTGCTCATTACTTGGTCCATAAGCTTCTTCCATTTTAATATGAATGGACTTTTTATCTCCCTCTTTCATCCCTAAAACACCATCATCAAATCCTTTAATTACCATTCCGCTTCCTACTTCAAACTCCAGTGGCTCTCTTCCCTCTGAAGAGTCGAAAATTGTACCATCGTTAAGTGTACCTTTGTAGTGCAATGCTACGGTATCCCCTATTTTAACCATTTTATAAAAGTTTATTTAATTAATATGCCCTTGCAAATACTACTCTTCCAGAAGAAGGTTTTCCAGAAAAAATACAATTTCCTAATTCTTCCTCTTGGCCAAAAGGAATACATCGAATAGTTGCTTTGGTTAAGTCTTTTATCTTATCTTCTGTTTCCGAAGTTCCATCCCAATGTGCCATTAAGAACCCTCCTTTCTCTATTTTTTCTAAAAAATCATCCCAAGTATTTACTTCGTAAGTATTTTCAGACCTAAATTTTAAAGCTTTTTCGTAAATAGAACCTTGAATATCATTTAATAGATTTTCAATATAAATATCTAATCCATCTAAAGAAACGCTCATTTTTTCCATAGTATCTCTTCTTGCTATTTCTACAGAATTACTTTCTAAATCTCTCATCCCAATTGCCATCCTGACAGGCACGCCTTTTAGTTCATATTCAGCAAATTTCCAACCTGGTCTGGTTTGGTCATCTATATCAAACTTAACCGAAATCCCTTTCAACTTTAAAGATTTAATTAAAGGTGAAACTTTTTCAGAAATTGACTTCAATTGTTCATCTCCCTTAAAAATAGGAACTATAACTACCTGAATAGGTGCTAATTTAGGCGGTAAAACTAGTCCATTATCATCAGAATGTGCCATTATCAGTGCACCCATTAAGCGGGTACTGGCTCCCCAAGACGTACCCCAAACATATTCTAAATTACCCGATTTGTCTTGAAATTTCACATCAAATGCTTTAGCAAAGTTTTGGCCTAAAAAATGAGAGGTACCGGCTTGCAATGCCTTTCCATCTTGCATCATAGCCTCTATACATAATGTATTATCTGCCCCAGCAAATCGTTCATTTTCTGACTTCTTACCCTGCAATACAGGAAGGGACATCCACTCCTCAGCAAATTTCGCATAAATACTTAACATCAATTCAGTTTCTTCTTCCGCTTCAGATTGTGTTGCATGAGCTGTATGTCCTTCTTGCCATAAAAATTCTGTAGTTCTTAAAAAAATCCGAGTTCTCATTTCCCAACGTACTACGTTAGCCCATTGATTTATTAAAATTGGTAAGTCACGATACGATTGAATCCAGTTTTTATAGCTACTCCAAATTAAAGTTTCTGAAGTAGGTCTAACTATCAGTTCTTCTTCCAATTTAGCTTCTGGATCAACTATCACCCCTCCTCCATTAGGATCATTTTTTAATCTATAATGCGTAACAACTGCACATTCTTTAGCAAAGCCTTCCACATGAGAAGCTTCTTTTGATAAAAAAGACTTTGGAATAAATAACGGAAAGTAAGCATTTGTATGACCAGTTTCTTTGAACATATCATCCAATGCTCTTTGCATCTTTTCCCAAATCGAAAAACCATAAGGCTTTATAATCATGCAGCCTCTAACGGCAGAATTTTCTGCTAAATCTGCCTTTTTAACTAACTCATTATACCATTCTGAATAATTTTCACTACGCTTAGGAAGTCCTTTCGACATTATAATAACATTAAAATTGTATTAAACATGATAAAAATTGCATAAAACCTAAAATAAATTTGTTACCTTTATTGTTAATATGACACAATTAAGTTGCAAAGATAAGTTTTAATATTATTTTTGTAATGAAATGTTTCATAAGAATAAAGGTTAAAAATTATTTTTAATCGTGATGCAACCTTTGGCAACAAAAATGTATCTAATATGTTACAATGTTATCTAAATTTAAATAAAAAAAAATGATGACTCTTAAATCTTCCTTATTGTTTCTAGTAGCCTCCCTTTTTGTGGCTTCTTGCACCAATAATACTATTGTTACAAAAGGCGAATATGATGATATGTATGCATCTTCAAAAGATGCGGCAGGTGCTCCGAAAGCCCTTACCTCATCTAAAGTAAATAAAGGAACAATAAATAGACCTGAGGTTTTAGATTACGATGATTCCTACGATATTTCTCCTGAAAATAATCAAATTCAAAATACAGAGGAATATTATTCTGAAGATTACATTACTTCCAGAGATCTTAAAAGAAGCCCAAATCCAAATCCTGGATTTTCTGATGGATATTCTCAAGGATACAGTCAAGGCTGGACAGACTATGCATGGTCTCAACCCAATGGGTGGAATTCTCCTTTTAACAGATTTGGTTTTAATAATTTTGGAAGTATGAATACTGGGTTGATGCTTTCATTTAATAATTTTGGAGGTTGGGGAAACAACATGGGTTGGGGAAATAATATGGGTTGGGGAAACAACATGGGTTGGGGAAACAACATGGGTTGGGGAAATAACATGGGTTGGGGAAATTCATGGAGTTGGAATAGGTGGGGTGGAAACCCTTGGATGATGGATTCATGGGCATTTAATTCTCCTTGGGGTTTTAATAATTTTAGCTCCCCTTACGGTTTCAATAATTTCAATTCTCCTTGGGACAATGGTCTTTACGGAAACGGTTTTAACCGGTTTAATAACACACCATTTAATAGCCAAAATGGAGCTTTCGCAAATAACTCTTATAACACTGATAGAAGAACTTTTGGTGCTAGAGAAAGTGGAAGAAATTCTAGCACTTACAATAATAGATATGTAGATGCATCTAGATCATCTTCAAACCCTAATTCAAATGCAAGATCTTCTAGTTCTGTTAGAAATCAATCAGGAAACGAATATAACATAAACTCGGGAGGCGAAAGAGTTTTAGCAGATAGAAAATCCGGAACATGGTCGGGGTCTGATAGATCATCTTCTGCTAGAAGCTCTAATGATGTAGCCTACTCAAGTTCTAGAAGCGGCAATCCTACATCTAGTCCAAGAACTCCAAGTTCTTATGACTCATACACTAGGTCTAATGCAGGAACTTACAGTAACAGTAGATCTTCAAACCTTTATTCCGGAGAGTCAAGATCATCATCAAATTCTAGATCGTCTTCAAACGCAAATCAAGGCACTACCTTTAATAGATCTTCAAGCAGTAATAGTGGTTTTGGGTCTGGTAATTCAAGATCGTATGATAGTGGATCTTCAAGAAGTTCATCCAATTATAGTTCCCCATCTTCTAGCGGTTCATCATCAGGAAGCCGAGGCAGTTCCTCATCATCAGGTGGAAGTTCATCATCAGGCGGAAGTTCATCAAGTGGAGGTTCATCACGTGGCTCTTCTAGAGGTAATTAATAAAGTAAAAAGACTGCATTTTTATATTCCCCGCTAATTAACCAATTGTGTTTGGCGGGGATTTTTTTGTCCAAATTTCAAATAAAAACAATATGAAAAAGTTATTTTTAGTGTCATTAATAGCTGTCATAAGTATCAATAACTCTTTAGGTCAATTATCTATTAATGGTCATTTCTATGGGGAGGATGCAATTAAATTTTATAGATATGGAAATTTCGGTTCGGCTAGAGTTATGGGAATGGGCGGAGCATTTACAGCACTTGGTGGAGATCTAAGCAGTTCTTATATTAATCCTGCAGGCTTAGGATATTATAATAAATCTGAATTTAGTTTATCGCCTTATTTTATTAATCAAAATACTAATTCGAGTTATATTGGTCAAAACACCAATCAATCCTCCTCTTCTTTAACAATTGGTCAGATTGGTGCAGTTTTTAGTAAACAAGGAACAGGTTCTAGAAAGAAAAGAAGTAATTGGGCGATTAGTTATAATACATTAGCTAATTTCACAAACGACTTTTCTTATTCTGGAGTTAATAAAAGAAGTTCACTAACAGATTATTTTGCAGAAAGAGCAACCCAAAGGGGAATTTCTTCCACAGCCTTAGATAATGAGTTCGACTCTAAAACAGGACTTGCTCAAAATGGCACAGCAATGATGTATCAAGCTTTTTTAATTGATCCTTCTGGTAAAGCTTATGTAGCCTCAGAATTAAGTGTTCCTGTAAATCAAACTGGAAGAGTAAGTGAAACAGGGAACCTTGGCCAAATTAATGTAGGTTATGGAGTTAATTTTGATGATAGAACCTATTTTGGAGCCTCTCTAGGAATTCAAAACCTTAATTATAATCAGATTTCCGACCATTCAGAGGTATTTCCAAATGGAAAAATATTTAATAGTTTCGACTTTGGCGACGACTTATTTGTCAAAGGAATCGGTATTAATTTGAGTTTAGGGGCCATTTTTAAAGTAACTGAAAATTTAAGAGTAGGGGCAAATTTAACATCTCCAACTTCTATGAAAATCGAAGAATCTCTTATTTCTAATGTATCAATTAGACAAAAACCAAATACATTTACAACTGAATTTCAGGAAATTTCCACCGTTCCAAATGATTTTAATTATAAAATAACCTCTCCTACAAGAGCAAATATTGCCGCATCGCTTTTTTTACCGAAGAAAATCGGTGTCGTAAGTATAGAAGCTGAATATGTAGGATATTCTAGAATGAATATTAAGGATAATGAAAATGCAAGGTGGTCTTCAGAACAAAAAAGAGAGATTCAGAATGAGTTTAAGGATGTAGTAAACTTAAAAGCGGGTACTGAAATTAGAGTAGGAATTGGGAGATTAAGAGCAGGACTAAATTATTTGGCTGACCCAAATAGAATAAATGAAAAATACAATTCTAAATCGAGTCTTGTTGGATCTTTTGGGGCTGGCCTTAGAAGTAATAAATTTTATGTAGATGTTGCTTATTCCAGAACTATGTTTGATTCTGCTTTCACTCCCTATACCTTAAGTGCAAAGGAAGATTATTCTTCTATTACCAATTCAGGTACAAAGGGTATATTAGCATTTAGTATTGGTACATTTTTTTAATTGAGAACTTCGGTTAAAAGTTTAAATAAAAGCTTGAGCTAATTTTTTAAACTTTTACTCAAAACAAAGAGGTACATATTTATGTACCTCTTTGTTTTGAGTAATTAAATTGAAATTGAATTTATCTTTTAAAATATTTTTTAAATCAGAAAACACCTATAAATTACTTACCCACTTTCAAGAAATGAGCATCCAAAATCCACATTATTGTATTTGCATCTGTATCCCCCTCAATAACAATATCCGCCATAGAATAAATCCCAATTCTATTTTGATAAGATCTAGTTAATGTATCTAATAACGATTCACTTTCTAAACTGAATAATGGACGATTGTTCTTCTTTGAGTTTCTCATCCGCTCCTCCAATTTAGCAGGTTTTACATCCAAAAAAATACTAATTCCATTTTCCTTTAAAAATGAAATATTGTCTTTAAAGCAAGGTGTACCACCTCCTGTGGCAATTACCATTTTATTATTTGGCTCTATTTTCCTTAAGTGCTCTGCCTCAATTTTCCTAAAATACTCTTCTCCTTCTAAATTAAATATTTCATTTATTTTTTTACCTTCTGAAGCCTCAATCTTTCTATCAAGGTCAATAAAATCATAATTCAACTCTTTGGCTAACTGTCTTCCAAGTGTACTTTTGCCTGACGAAGGCATACCTAACATAAAAATATTTGTAGTCATCCCCAAAACTTAAACTTATTTATTGGTAATTAAATCATTTACTTTTTCAATAGATGGAATGTTATTTATTGTCCATTTTCCTACCACAATTCCTTCATTTAAAATTACTATGCATGGATTAGTTCTTGCTATAGTTTTCAACACTTTTTCATCAGACGTAAAAACATCATATTTGATTTTTTTTAAAGATTTCAAATATTCATAGTCTTCAGAAGGCATTGAGGTTAAAATTAAAGGTGAAATTCCCTTTCTTGAAGCCGATTTAGCAAAACTATTCAATTCATCAAAGTTTAAATCAACTAAATCTTTTTTCTTTTTTAAAATTACTAATAACTTTTTGCCTTCGAAAGCCAAAGAAGTTACATCATTTCCACTAAGGTCGGTCAAACTAAAGTCAGTTATTTTTGGAATTAAATCTTCTTGATTCAAGACTTCAGAACTGCTATATTTATATCTGGCAGTGTCTAACAAAAATTCTTTAGATTCAACTTTTTTATTATTTGATTTATCTATAAAAACATAGTTAATTAAAGGCTTTATTTCGGGCCTTTTCATTTGGTCTGGAATACTTTTCCCCACTGCATAAGGTAGAAAATCAACCAAAGGCAAGTATCTAATTCCGTAAATACCAATTCCAAAAGCCAAAATTATTGAAATCAAAACCATAGGAGCACCTATCTCAGACTTTCCAAAATTTCTTCTGAATGAAAAAATAATTAAAATAAAAAACAAACTTATTATATCTTTATAAAACGAAACCCAAGGTTTTAACTTTAAAAAATCACCAAAACATCCACAATCAGTTACCTTATTAAAATATGCAGAATAAAAAGTCAGAAATGTAAAGAAAACCATAAAAATTAAAACTACCCACGAAGTAATTTTAATTTTAAAATTAAAAAGTAAGGCAACTCCTAAAATTAACTCAAGGCTACAAAAGAAGAAAGAAATGGTTAAAGAGTTTTCTGCGAAAAAATGAAAAAAAGAAGAAAATTGAGGCAAATCATCTCCAAAAACTTCAAAATATTCTTGCAACTTCAACCCTGTACCATAAGGGTCAACCACTTTCACAAACCCAGAAAAAACAAATTCGATACCTACAAGTATCCTTGAAAAATGAGCTAAGTACTTCACTATTGTTGGTTTTGTAATTGTTGAAATTCAGTTAATTTTATCAAACAAAAAACTGAATAATTTATAATATCTTGATAACCAGATTTTATTCCTTCTGAAATAAGAGTTTTTCCATTATTGTCCTCTATCTGTTTTATCCTTAAAAGTTTCATTAAAATTATATCTGTCATAGAACTTACACGCATCATTCTCCAAGCTTCTCCGTAATCATGATTCTTATTAAATAGCAATTCCTTTACTTCATGAATAGCTTCAAAATATTTCTCTTTTAATTCTTCAATTGAATCTCCAAAACTATTGTCTTTCATTAGAATTAAAGCCATTGTGCAATAATTTATAATGCCTATAAATTCTGGAACTTGCCCTTCTTCAACTTTAGAAAAGCCATTTTCTTGAATTGTTCTTAATCTTTGAGCTTTTATATATATTTGATCAGTTATTGATGGAAACCTTAAAATCTTCCACGAAACACCATAATCAGAATTTTTTTTTGAAAAAATTTCAAAGCAAGTACTTATTATTTGTGAGTATTCAAATTCAGTGTTCGACATCTAAAATTAATAGAAAAAATTAGTTTGTTTTGTAAAACTATGAAAAAAACAATAAATATAGCTGGAAAAATTGTTAGCCTAGAGAATCCGCTTATTATGGGAATAATAAATGTTACCCCAGATTCTTTCCACAAAGATAGTAGATATTCTCCTTTTGAAGAAGATTTTTTACAAAAAGCTTATGAAATTATAAGAGAAGGTGCTGATATTTTAGATATTGGAGGATATTCTACAAGACCTAATGCGGAGGAAGTAAGTGTAAAAGAAGAATTAGAAAGAGTAATACCTACTATAAAAATATTAAAAAAACACTATCCAAATGTAATTATTTCAATAGATACGTTTAGGTCTGTAGTGGCTAAAGAAGCTATAAAAAATGGTGCACATATTATTAATGATGTATCTGGAGGTACGTTAGATAATCTTATGTTTGAAACGGTGATAAAATTAAATGTCCCTTATGTTCTGACTCATTTAAGAGGAAATCCTAAAAATATGAATAAAAAAACCTTGTATGAAGATTTAATTTTCGATATTTTAAATGAAACTTTTGAAAGAGCCAACTATCTAAAAAGAAAAGGAGTAAAAGATATAATAATTGACCCAGGCTTTGGTTTTGCAAAAACATTAAACCAAAATTATGACCTATTAAAAAATCTAGAGGTATTCAAAAAATTTGATTTACCAATTTTGATTGGTGTTTCTAGAAAATCAATGCTTTACAAATACTTGAATATAACTCCAGAGGAGTCTTTAAATGCTACTGGTCAAATTCATTTTTTAAGCTTGTTAAAAGAAGCGAATATTTTAAGAGTCCATGATATTAAAGCAACCAAACATACTTTGCAATTACATAAAATACTTTATTGAAATTTAGAAAATTTAGCCCTTTTTTTATAAATAAATCTGGAAAACAACTTTTTCCATTCTTAAAACTCAATTGCCGTAAAATAATATTCTACTATTATTTTCAAAAAAATTCTAAAAATGTAATATGCTTTATTATATTTACATTTAATAAGTTTTAACTCTCAAAATTACGATTAAAAATGAAAAAAAGTCTATTATTTATTACTTTCATACTACTAGAAATTACAGCGAAAGCTCAATTAATTTCTCCTGAAATCATTGTAGAGCAGTCATCTGCCACAAGAACCTCCCTATTTGCTAGGGTTACTTACACTGGATTAATGCCCGTTCCCACTGGATTTGAATTAGAATACGATGGTGGAGGGCTAGTCAGAAACATCCTATTAGGTGCTGGGGTAGTTTTCAATCAACCTATAATAGGTTTATCTCCCGGAACCGCTTACAACATTCGTGCAAGAGCTAAATACGGTATAGATAATGGCCCTTGGTCAGTAGTTTTGCTAAGAAGAACACTTGTTGATTTCCCACCTGCTGCAGTTTTATCTTCGACTTATAATTGTCCTACCAATGTAGGTATTTCTTGGGCTGTTAATCAAAGGCCTGGAGATATTGAAGAACAAATTGTCCAAAGGTCATTCGATAATGCTACTTGGGTTACTATTGGTAATTTATTTCCTACAGAAAGAAGCTATAATGACGGTGATGCAAGACCAGGCAGAACAATATGGTATAGAGTATTGACTAGAAATATTTCAGGTCTAACCAATTCAAATACAGTATCTGTTAATGTTATACCCTTTTCTGGGCCAAAAAATCCAGTAAATGTCATTTCTGATCAAAAAAATAAATCTAGAAACCATTTAACAATAACTTGGCAGAACCCTCAAGAAGATGTAGCATGTGGCTCGGATATTAGAGCATCAAATTTCCTAATGGTAAAACTTTTTAACGAAACAGAGTATAAATTATATTCAGAATTATATCCAAATGCCAATTCTGCAAGAATTGATGGCTTAAAACCAAAAGATGTAGTTGACTTTAGAGTGTTTTCATTAAGTAATAAAGGATTACAATCTAATTGGATAGGTGGCAGAGATACAACATGGGGTCCTCCCTATGCACCTTCTAACATGATAATTGTCGCCTTTAATGACAAACTAAATGTTTCTGCTTTAGAAGTAAGATGGAAAGATAATTCAAAAGATGAAGATTATTTTCAAATTGAAGTTTCTACTGATTCAATTAATTTTAATTTATTAGCTAAAATAAAATTTGATAATACGAATTTCTATCATACCCCAGTAGAGGAAGGTGTTAATTATTTTTATAGAATGAAAGCTGGTTCGAATACAGATGGTGAATCTGCATTTACTCCAATAAGTTTTGCAGTAAATTATCCTTATTCAACTAAACCTAATGCACCATATGGTTTGCAAGGAGCTTTGGTAGCAAACAAAATAAACTTAAAATGGTATGATGATTCAGATAAAGAACGTAATTATATTCTTGAAAGATCAATTGACAATACTACCTCTTTTAAAATTTTAAGTACTTTGCCCCGAAATGCTACGAGCTATATCGATAGTGATGTTTCCACAGGAAAAACCTATAACTATAGGATTAGAGCCGTAAATCCAATTGGTGAATCTGACAATTCGGGTATTGCTACAATAAAATTTGGCACTACTTTGGGTGCACTTCAAAATGTTGAGGTTAATTTTTATCCAAATCCAACTTCTGATTTTCTCCAAATTAAAGTACCAGAATCAATTATAGGAAAATCTGGAGGTGTATTGGTTTATGATGAAAATAATAGAATTGTATTAGAAAAGAAAATCAATAATTTTACTGATGAATTTTCAATTCCGGCCGAAAACCTTAATCCAGGAAAGTATAATGTAAAATTAACTTCAAAAGATTTTGTCCAAACAAAAAAGATTTTTAAACAATAGATAATTATTATAATTATACCTCAAAAAAAGGGCAAATCAATAAAAGATTTGTCCTTTTTTTATTTGTAGGTCAATTCATCATCTCCTCAAAATAATATTAAATTAAATATTAAAAATGCAAAAACTTTCAAACAACTATTTTTTAACCTATTTTTGTATTAAATAAGCTTGTACCTAAATATAAAATGAAATGAAAAGAATCAATTTGTTCTTTATTTATCTCCTTTTTCTGTCGATCTCCGCTTTTTCACAGTTACCTCCTATTGAACCTCCTCTGCCTACTGGAGTTTCCGCATTACAAGTTGGTTTCACAAACTCTATTTTTATTTCTTGGACACCTCCCTTATCTGGTTTAACTGGTTATAAAATATATCTCACTGAAGGGGGGGTTACTCGGAAATTATTAGTTGAGCCAAGAGCTTCTTCAACTTACACTGCAACTGGTTTAAGATTAAGTACATCTTACAACGTTTCTATTAGATCCATAAGGGTAAATTCTCCAGGGGATACTACGGAATCAACAACTGGAACTGTTCCTATACTTGTGCCTATGATTGAGTTAGTGGCACCTACTATAACTGTTGAACCTCAAAACATTACTCCCACTTCAATAGGTTTAAGAATTACTGATTCTAATGTTTCAGAAAATGGCTTTGAAATAGAATTCTCAGGAGGCGGTACTACCTTGAAAAAGACGGCACCATCTGGTTCAATTTTGTTTGAAATTTTTTCAGGATTAAGCCCTAAAACTACCTACTCCATCCGAGTAAGAGCATTTATAGGAGCAACTTTTGGCCCATTTTCCAATATTTTAATTAGAGCTACGCTAATGGATTTCCCTCCGGCAGCTAATATAACTTCTTCTGGTAATTGCCCAACAACTGTTAATTTAAATTGGACTATTCCAAACAGAACGGAGGATGTACAAAGTCTAATTTTACAATTATCCTTTGACAATGTCTCTTTCAATACGCTAAAAGAATTACAAGCAACAGATAGGAGTTTTGTGCATACGGATGCTATTCCAGGAAGAAATCACTTTTACAGAATTGTAACTCTAAATTCTACAGGAATTACTCCATCAAACACTTTAGCAGTAACTACAAAAAGTTTTGTTGGACCTAATCCTATTTCCAATTTAATTTCAGACCAAACTAATAAGTCAAGAAATTTTTTGACTTTTAGATGGACAAATGGTGCTGAAGATAGAGAATGTAATACGAACATAAGAGATGAAATTGTTGTTGAAATTAAAATAAATAACGAATCCTCTTTTTTCAAGCAATACAAAAGAATATATCCGTTTGAATCTTCAATAAAAATAGAAGGCTTAAATCCAAAAGATATCGTTGAAGTAGCAGTCCTATCAGTGAGTAATAAAGGCTTATCTTCTCCCAAAGTATTTGCAAAAGATACCACTGCTGGTCCGCCTTATGACCCATCTAATTTAATTATAGTAGCAGCCGTAGATGCCTTAAATAATCGATTCTTTGACTTATCATGGAAAGACAATTCGAAAGATGAAGATTATTTTGTCATTGAAAAAAGTATTGACAAGGTAAATTATTTTCCAATTGGTAAAATAAAATTCAATATTACTTCATTTAAAGATTTTGACTTAGAAGAAGGTATAATATATAACTATAGAGTAAAGGCAGGAAGCAATACTGAAGGCGAATCAAAATATAGTTCGGCAGTTTTTGGTCTATTAGACTATTCTAAAATCCCGAACGCCCCTTATGCACTAAGAGGAACAGTTACAGGTACAAAAGTAACTTTAAGATGGTATGATGACGCCTCAAACGAAGAAAATTATAGCCTTGAAAAATCAAGTGATAATGGGGTAACTTATGCGACAATTGCCACATTAGGTAGAAATATTAACACTTTTGTTGATGAAAATACCCAAACTGGAAAAAAATATTCCTATCGCGTAAAAGCTGCAAACCCTAAAGGATCATCAGCATTTTCAAATATAGAAGTGATTTCAGTTGGTGGAGTAGGTTTATTTTCTGGACTTGATTTCTCAAACGTTAATATTTATCCCAACCCTACATCAGATGCCATTAATATAGCGGTACCAGATTCTCAAATTGGAAATATTGGCAATTTGAAAGTAATTGACAAATACAACAGATTAATTTTTTCGAGAGAAATAAAATTTGAAAACAAAAATGATTTTAATTTAGATTTAAAAGGATTTCCTTCTGGATTATACAATGTTATTATTTCAAATAACAAAGAAACGGTCTCTAAAAAGATTTATAAAAACTAGAATAATAAATCTGTAGTTAAAAAAAAACCGAGCGAATGCTCGGTTTTTTT
>JANOMP010000106.1:0-2493 GCA_031420365.1 Cytophagaceae bacterium | reverse complement strand
TATCGGAGAATATACTTCATGAGTTATTTAGCCATCGGCAGGCTCTCATCCCTTCACTTTTTTTATCAAATTAAAGTAAAAAATTATTGATTAAAACCATTAATTTTGAAATACTAATTTAGCAATGCAAACATAGGAGCTCTCGGTATGAGGGTAAGGGGATTTTTAACTTTTTTTAATCGAATGAAACATTTTTAGTGCAGAAAATTGAAAGAAAATACTAGGAAACCGCCTACTTTAACACCTACACAAAATGCCACTAAAAACTACTGAGTGGCTACCTTGCCGAATTAGATGCCGTATCTGTTTCGCCGAACACGACGGGGCGGCGTTCCGCTAGCAAAAAGCCGAGATGTCCACCCAAACTTTGATTTCGGTCAGGGTGATGCGACATTTCGACTTTATTCTACTTGGCTGAATGTTATGCACAGTGCTTTTTTTTCTGTACATATCAATTACTTTAAATACTTATTCATCCAATTCAGCCAAAGCTTAGCCACTTCCATTTGCGTTATAGGGTCGCTGGCATTGTGGGCAGGAATGGGCCAACCAATAAATTTTGTAACGGTATCATTGTCTATGAGCGTATGGTATAATTTATAGGATTGTGTAACGGGAACCCTTGGGTCGCCAATGTTTGCCAAAATAAGTGTAGGTGCTTTTATGTTTTTAGCCTCAGTAATGGGTGATTGTGCAATGTACTTCTTCATGTTATCGCCTACATAAGGCGAACCTCCCAATGCATCTGCACGACCAACATTGGCATCGCTGAAATTATATTGATCCACCCAATCGGTTACCGCAGCACCTGCCACAGCTGCTTTCCAACCACCATAATGCCCGGCCAACCAAACCGTCATGTAGCCACCATATGACCAACCACTTACCCCTATTTTGGCTGTATCTATCATTCCTGAAGATTTTAGTTTTTCTAATCCTGCCATCACATCCCTACCGGGACCTGCACCTGCATCTTGTACAATGGCTACTTTATATTCATTGCCTATATTATCGCTTCCCCTATAATTGGGCTCAAATACAAAGTACCCTTCGTTGGCTAATATTTGGGCAAATTTCGAAAATTGTTCTACTGATGCAGCAGCAGGACCACCATGTATTACCAAAACCAAAGGATATTTTTTGCCTTTTTCAAAGTTGGCAGGATAGGTAACAATGCCATTATGTTTCCAGCCATCATTTTCCCATCTGATGGTTTCTGTTTTTCCAAATGTCAACTTGCTCACCTCACTGTTGTACTCAGTTAATTGCACAGGTTTTGAAGTGGTTGATTCCAAAAAATACAACTCTGTAGGTTTGTTGGGCTCAGTACCTGTAAATGCAATAGCACCTGTTTTGCTAACTGTAGCGTCCAGCCAAAAACTCCAGGATGGAGAAATATTTCCTAAGTTGAGTTGGGTTGCTTTGCCGTCTAAATCCATGCTCCACATAGAAGTATTATTATCGTCATGCCCACCTATTAAAAACCCTTTATTGTCGGGCATCCATGCAGACAGGTAAAGGTCTCTATTTAATTTTGCAGAAATGGGTTTGCCTTCCCCACCGGTTGCATTAGCAATCCATAGTTCATTGATGCTTCCATTTATATTTCCTTTTTTATACCAATAAGAAATTTTAGTACCATCCGGCGAAAAATTAGGGTAGCCTTCAAATTTTGTTCTTTCGGTTAATGGATTATAACTTCCATCATCAACGTTTAGCATTTGGATGCTTCGTTTTTGTCCATCGCCTGAGTAGGCAGAAACTGTTTTTACGAACAAAATGGTTTTTCCGTCGGGCGACCATGCGAATGGGGAAGATGGCGCACTTGGCGGAATTACAAGCGGTAAACTCCAATCCCCATCTGTCATTCTTTTATTTTCTGATGTCTTTGTATTTACTAACCAAATATGTGCAGGCAATGGTTGACTGCCAACAAACATATCGTTATTGGTTATTTCAAAACCTGTAAAACCTTTTTCAATTTCAGTTTTGTTTTTCGGTTCATTGAGTGCGGCATAAGCAATGATTGAACCGTTGGGACTCCATGCAAAATGTTGTACGCCTTTGGGTGCTTTGGTAAGCTGCTTAGCTTCGCCACCCAGCATCGAAAGCAAATAAATTTGATTGGTAGCATCTTTGCCTTGTCCACCTTTGGATATAAAAGCCAATTGTTCGCCATTGGGCGACCACCGTGGGCTTGATACAGCAAACCTATCTTGAGTGAGCACCCGCTTTTTACCCGAAGAAACATCTACTAATACCAATTCGGCATTGAAACGGTTTTGAACATAGTCGGGTTTGGATACAACAATGACTATATTTTTGCCATCAGGAGATATTTGTGGGTCGGAGATATTGACAAACTTGGCATAGTCTGCTAATTCAAACTTCTTTTGTCCGTAAACATTGCTTTGTCCTAATGCAAGCAATAAGGTTGTTAATAAAGTAAAAGCTATTCTCATGTTGATAATTTAAATATTGAATTTGTCTATG
>JANOMP010000105.1:0-9836 GCA_031420365.1 Cytophagaceae bacterium | reverse complement strand
CAACCCGTGTACTTTCGGCTCATTAATGGCAACATTACTGACTCAAAGTCCATGTCACTTTGTATCAAAGAAATGAATATTAAAGATGTAATATATATTGCAGACAAAGGCTTTTTTAGTATTCAAAACATCAACCAACTCAAAAAAGAAAACCTCCAATATGTAATACCGCTACATCGCAACAATAAACTAATTGATTTTGAGCCTTTACTCAAAGCCAATTTTAAATTGGAACTCAAAACCTATTTTATTTATCAAGAAAGAATAATTTGGTATTACCAATATGAAACAGATTCCATGAAACTAGTAACATTTTTAGATGAAAAACTTCGTACAAAAGAAGAAAGTGATTATCTGCAAAGAATTGTTTCAAAGCCAGAAGAATATACTATTGAAAAATATTATCAAAAACTTGTCAGCTTCGGCACACTTACTCACACCTATTCTATTTTAGAAGACTTAAATGCAGACCAAATATATCAAGCATATAAACAAAGAAATGAAGTGGAAACTATGTTTGATGGGTATAAAAACTTTTTGAAAGCCGACCTAATGTATATGCAAGATAGAAACGTGCTAGAAGGCTGGTTGGTTGCCAATTTTATAGCTATGATAGCTTATTATAGGCTGTTTACAAGATTAAAAAATGCAAAACTTTTAAATAACTACTCTCCAAGAGATATAATTGAAATAGCAAAATCAATTTACAAAATGAAAATATCCGGAAGTTGGTGTATTTCTGAAATTACAAAAAAAACAAACGACCTATTTATGAAAATAGAAATAGGCAACCTAAAATAGATGCGGAGTTAGGGATTAAATCCTGGATGATGAAACATTACAAAATGCCAAGTTGATTTTTTTGAAGAAGTTAAATCTTTCTCTACCCAATCTAAAACTTCCTTGTTGGTCCAGTCCACATAAGGATTTGAATCTAATATTGTCCAATGTGCATTGCCATAATCAAGCGAGAAGTTGGCCATGGCGGGGTATTTACTACCTGCACTTTTCAAGAAAGCCATGCGATTTTCATCATTTGCTATAAGCTTGGGGACTAATGCACTTCCTTCTCCTTTTGTTGGGCCGTTTAATGGTTGACTCCAAAACATATAATAAGCCAAAGCCTCAGGATATATGTTTAGGTCTCTTGTGTCGATATCGTGATTGCCAGGAGCGGCCACAAAAGGGATGCTTGCCATCATGGGAACGCCATTGGAATCAGGTTTTTCGGCATTATAAATTGGCCAAAATTTGGAGTCATATTCAGTAATAAGCCCTCTATTATAAACTATATCTCCTGTAATAGCCACAAAATCTGGTTTAGATTTAAATGCTTGCATTGCTATGTCTTTTTGTTCTCTTTTGTTGGCTCCAATGTCGCCAAATGCAATAAATCTATAGGGTTGATTTGCCACTTTTAATGCTTTTCCTTCTGAAGTAAAAACAACATACTTGTCCTTAATAACTTGATAATAAAACAGTTTGCCAGGCTCTAGATATATTAATTTTACGGTATATAAGTTTCTTTCTTTTACTCCGTTGGCTTTAATTTTACTTACAATAGGAGCTTCTGATTTCTTCCAAGCTTCGTTTTCAGATTGACGAAATTCTATACTCCAATCGGCATCTGTCACACTGGTTTGCCATAAAACTTCTATAGAAGTAGGCGATGGTGAAGATCCAATTTGAAGATATGGTCGTACAATAAATGTAGTGTTGGCCTGCCCGATACAAATTAAGGAGAACAAAGAAAAGAAATGTGTTAAAGTAAATATTTTCATCTTTTTAGTATTTTTAAACTATTGTTAAACTCGGTTTTTAAAATTTATGGACAAATAGTTATTAACTATTTCTAAGCATTCTTCTAAATTCGGAAGAATAATATTCGGAATCTTTGCTTTGTCATCCCAATTTCTTAGCAATATGCTTTCTTCAAAATATTGGTCATTTTCAAAAAAAATTTGCTTCTGTAGCAGTCATCATTCCGCCTTGAAACTTCAAAGTTTCTTTGCTAGCATTTGACAAATTTGTGAAATATTCTGGATATTTAAAACACAAATATCGTTTTGCTGGTACATGGTTTTTTACGACTTCTTGTATTTTTCTAGAGAAACTTCGATTTTTTAGCCATTGTTGAGCAGAATATTCGTGGTCTTTTGTTCCATAAATGTCCATAGCCTTTTCGCTTGTTTCGGGTTGTAATAGATGTCCAATATCATGAAGAAACGCTGCTACCTGCATTTCCAATGATTGCTCGTCACTAATTGCAAGCATTAAACTTTGAGCGGCATGTTCAAACTGACTTACTTTTTCACCAAAATACGCTTCATTACCGCCTTGAGTAAAAATCGTTTTTATTTCTTTTATGATCTCTTTTATGTTTTGCATTTTTTAAGAAGGTTTCAATAGAAAAACGGAGCAATGCTCCGTTTTCTATTTTTTAACACTTTAACCTAATCTATGAGAATCTTTTTATTTAAGCATCCAAATCATTTCGTTTATGTCGTCTTTTCCCGCAAATTGAGATGAAATGGAAGATTGATAATTAACCGAATTTGTATTTCTTTCTGAAATTGGGTACAACCAACGCATGGCTATTCGTCCCGAATTGCCAGTTCCAACACCCGAATAAAACTTAGGCATACCTGTTCTTCTCCAATTAAAATAGGCTTCCATACCTGAGTTCATAAAAAACGCTAAATACTTTTGGGTTAATATTTTTTCTAAACCTGCAGCACCTAATTCATATTTAACATTGGCTTGACTGGTATAATCTGCCATTTTAAAATCAATTGTGAAAGTTCTTTGGTCTGCGGCATCTCTGCTTCCGTTTCTAGAATATGCCATGGTGTTAGCCCCTTCTTTTACTCCATAGAAGTCCATAGAAGCCTTTATGCCGTTCTCGTACCAAGTAGCAGCATTTCCAGTGTTCCAAACCCTCTGCAAACCTTCCGCTATGTTAAAGCACATTTCAGGATATCCCACTATAAAGGTAGGTTCGGCAGTATAATTAGAATAGTATCTTTTTCTATTTTGGAACGAATACACTCCAGGTGCGAAGTCTGAACCATTGTTTACCCCAGCTTTTGAACTCATGTCTGCTAAATCTTCGCCTGACTCAGCTCCCACATAACTGGCAAAATCAGAAGGCAATTTTCCTGCTTTTAATAAGGCTCCTACTGGTTCAGAAGTTATCATTACACGAGGGTCTTTTCGCTCTGTTAGTCTTTCAATATATGCTTTTGACATATTTTGACGAGTAGCATCAAAACCAAAATTATCAGGATTTGAAGGATATTTATTAAACTGGTTGGATACAAATTGTAAACTTTCATTTAATGAGGCCATTAGTGGATATTTTGTAGTATTAGAAAGTATAGCAGCGAATTTTCCTTTTATATTCAAATCGGTATCTGCTTCTTTCTTACTTAGACCCACCAAAATTCTCAATTGAAAAGCATTTACAGCCTTTTGCCATTTTTTTAAATCTCCTCCAAAATAAATATCACCCGTAAGGTTTTGATTTCCCTTTGCAATAAGTGAAGTAAGCTCAGCATTTGATTCTTCTAACCATTTCAAAATTTGAATATACACTTGTTTTTGAGAATCGTACTTTGGGTTAACTACTTCAATACCCTTTAGAGCTTCGGCTGTTGGTAAATCGCCCACACGTTTCGACATTTGGTCATAAAAAAATGCTTTAAAAAATTTACCTACTGCCGAATATGGATTTACAGCCGTAGCCCCATTGTTTATGGCTTCTTTTTCCATTTTCATCACATTTTTTAATGTAAAAAAGTGGTTTGGCATTTCTGTCCATTGGTATTCGTTATTTGCATAATAGTTGTAGTTTGAACAATAGAATTGATTCCATCGCATTTCGGCTCCAAAAGCTCTACCTGTATTGTTATACATATCGAACTCCACACCCTGCAAAACCAAAGAAGCAGGTACGTTTACAGCTCTGTTTTTATCAGATTCTAAATCTTCAAAAGTTCTTTCGCAACCCGTAAGTAGGGTAATTGCACAAAAAGTAAGTATTAAAAATATATTTTTCATATTTATTTAAATTTTAAACTAGATTAGAATGTAAAATTGAAATTTAATCCATACCTCCTTGTAGAAGGAGTTTGAAGGCCCGAGCCACCATCAGAAATATACTGATTTAAATCAATGTCTTTTTTATCAGCAAAGTAAAGCAAGTTGCGCCCTACCAAAGAGACTCCCACATTTTGGATTTTGTTTTTAAACCACCTAGATGGAAGGTTATATCCAATTACTACCTCTCTTAGCATTCCAAACGAACGGTTCATTAAGTTACCTTCATCAGAATTATAATAACGACTTACCCAGTCTTGAACAAATTGTTTGGTTCCGTTGGGTTTGTAGGTTAACTCCGCATAGTTTGTAACTATTCCGTTGGCATCATATTTTATAGCTGCACCGTTGGCTACCTGAACACCTTCTCCTAAATAGGATTTCACGCCTAGATAATCTTGATAACGAGCCACTCCCATATCGCCTGTTACTGTGCCAATATGACGCCCGCCTCTGTAGGTTTGTCTTTGTATATAATTTGAAATTACTCCGCCAATTCTTCCGTCAAATTGAAAACTTAAATTGATGTTTTTATAAGAAAATTTGTTATTTATTCCAAAAACGAAATCAGGATTAATGTTTCCTAAGTACTGGTTTATTGGAGCATAAATTGGTCTTCCCGAAGCATCGTTTATGATTTGGCCTTCAGGAGTTTTTACAAATGCTCTTCCATAAAATTTATCGAGTCTATCTCCAACTTTAAAAAAGTTGTTTAGACTGTTTACGCCAGGATAAATTTCAGTTAGTGTTTCATTAAACGTTGAATAGTTGGCTAACACATCCCAATTAAAACCCCTTTTATTTTTTATAGGTGAGCCAGTTATTGCAACTTCCAAACCTTTTTTCTGTGTTTTAATTCCATTTACCAAAGCTGAGTTATAGCCAGTAGTGCTAGAAATAGGTAAATTAAAAATACGCGGACCTTCGTCAGAGATAAAATAAGTGATATCAAAACCCAAACGGTTTTGAAGAATTCTAAAATCTAATCCAATCTCTGTTTGTGATGTAGTGCTTGGAGAAATTTCAGGATTATTTAAAACGTTAGAAAAATATCCCCCTGGCTGGTTGTTGTACGTAAATGGTGTGCTATATACAGGCGAATTTTGATATGTAGGGCCATCGTATGGAGAAGAATATTGATCGCCATAGCCTAATGGATTAGAACCGGAAGGGTTAACACCTATAGTTGATTGCGTTAAGCCGTCTTTTACATTTGCAAACGAGCCTCTAAGTTTTAAGAAAGAAACAAACTCTGGAAGTTTGATATAATCTGATAAAACTGTTGATAAAGCCACTGAAGGATAAAAGAAAGTATTGTTTCCTTGTGGCAATGTAGAAAGTTTATCTACACGACCTGTAGTAGAAAGTGTTAAGAAGTTTTTGTAGGTAAAGTCTGCTGAATAATAAGCAGAACTTACTCTCATTGCAGAATTGAAATTAAAAACTTTAACCGGATTTGAAGAGTTTGCAAAATTATATAATCCTGGAACATTTAAATAATCTGTAGTACCAAATTGGGAATCATAATCAAATGAGCGGATGTTTCCTCCAGCCCAAACCTTTGCATTTAGCCCTTTAACAACATCTTTGTCGAAACGAACCAATAAATCGGTATTGTTTTCAAAGAGATTTCTTCTATCTTCCCTGTAGTCGCCTCTTCTTTCGTCACGACCATATGAACCCGCACTATAAGGCATTTTTTCATTCCTTTGAACATTCCAAGTAGTGACTTGAGAACGCAACATTACTTCCAAAAAGTCGGTAAACTTATAGGTCATAGCAGCTTGTCCTATTACGTCAGTTTTGTAATGACCCCTTAGCCACTCATAACTCATAAAGTATGGGTTGTTATAGCGTTGATATTCGGCATAAATTTGCTGAATACCCTCTCTTCCTGGCTGCCAATAGTTTTTCATATCATTCACATCCCAATCGGCTCCTGCCCAGAGGGTCATGTTGTAAATGATAGAATTTGGCCCATAATTTATGTCTGGGAAATTTGGTGTATACTGTCTGTTGTATTGTAAAGCAGACTCAAATTTTAATTTTTTAGAGAAACTGTAGTCCGAGGTCACATTAAAGTTAGTGATGTTTAATTTAGTGTTTGGTACTATACCTTTTTGATAGATATGAGAACCCGAAAAACGCATATTGTATTTTTCGCCACTTGAAGAGACTGCTAAGTTGTTGGTAGTTAAAAAACCGGGGTCCAAAAATCTTTGTAGATTGTTTTTTCCTCTGGCCACCCACGGTGTACTTGTACGTTTTCCAGTTATTGGATCTAGTGGAGAATCATATTGAGGAATAGGCTGTCCTTCAAACTTCGGCCCCCAGCCTCCATCATAATCTCCATCGTTTAGTCCACCACCTTTGCCGTCGCCAAAGGCATATTTCCCGTGGTCTCCTGGGCCGTATTCGTCTTGGGTATTTGGCAACGCATAAAACCCATTATCCACCATGTTTGACGTATTAAAATCTACTTGAAATCCTCTTTTGTCTTTAGATCCTCTTTTGGTAGTAATTAAAATAGCTCCATTTTTTCCTCTAAAACCATAAAGAGCTGAAGCTGATGCACCTTTTAAAACAGAATAGTTTTCAACGTCGTCTGCGCTTATATTCCAAGTGTCAGAGTTTACAGGTACGCCGTCCACCACAAAAAGCACATCTCTATTTCCTCTTAACGAAATATTGGGTCTTCTTAATAGCTCAGGTTGCGCACCGATTGTTAGACCAGCTACTTTACCTGCTAATGCATTAATGGCATTTGGCTCACGTGCTTTTATTACAGATGCTCCATCTACCGACTGAATAGCTACGCCTATTCTTCTGATGTCTTTCTTTATTCCAAGGGCAGTAACTACTACTTCGTTTAATGCCTTTGAGTCTTCGGTCATTTCAATGTCAATGGTGTTTTGGTTCGAAACTTTCACTTCCATTGTATTGTAACCGATAGAAGAAAACACCAAGATTCCATCTTTTGTAGATAGATTTAATTTAAATCCGCCTTTTACATCAGAAACAGTTCCAAGTCTAGAACCTTTTAAAATTACATTGACCCCTGGAATGGGTTGTTTTTTGACATCCTTTATAGTACCTGAAATAGGTATTTGAGCAAAAGAAGAAATGTAGGCAACACTCAGTAAGTAAGAAAAAAGGAAAGACTTACTGAAAAAAAACAGTAATAGTTTTTTCATAAAAAATTTGTTTGATTAAGTAATTTTATTTTCAACGCTGCAAATGTCATCCTTTAATATTACCTGAATGTTGTGTAAAATGAACTTAACAAAATGGCAACAAATAGACAATTTTGTTAACATTAAAAAAACATAGAAGCTAAAAATCTAATTATATAATTTGGCGAAATATTACCAGAAATTTCACCCATTTTGGAAACAAATATTATCTATAAACCTATCTCGAAAGGTTTATAGATGGTTAGGGAAAATATATGAAATAAGCAAAAACAGAGCTTCTAAAAAGATTTTTAGATTAAAAAAGGCTTAAAACATAGTCTTAAGCCTTTCAATTTATTTTTTAACAACCTGTATTTATTCGGAGGCTTGAGTATTATTATGTTTCAAACTATTTTTTAACAGAGTAAATAGCATCACCTATAGTTTTTCCATTTTCAAATTTATACCCTAAAAGGAACGCTAGAGTTTGAGCAATTTGATTTTGGAAGAGATTTTGTTTGGTTATAACTTCCCTATGTGCTGGAGTATCTGGACCTATCACAGCCATCCAAATTTGTGAGGCGTCTCGTATTCGTTGACCGTGGCTTGTCCATTCTTTTTTTATGATGTCTCCTCTTCCGTGGTCGGTGGTAATAATAAATGTAGTTTTGTCTTTATACTGAGGTTTCGATTGGCAATAATCCCACAAATCGTTCAAATACTTATCAAAAGAATGAGCAGAGTTTAAGTATTCTTCATATTTAGAAGCATGAGCATAGCCATCGGTGTCATCAAACGACAAAAAAAGTATTTTTGGTTTGTGTATATCTACATATTCTTTGGCTAAAAAATAAGTTAGAAAATCATGCCTTTCGGCTTTAGCTGGTGGTGCAAGCATTTGAATTTCATTTAGTAATTCTTGTTTTTTGGTTAGTTTTCCTCGCATCAGCTCTGTTCCAGAATTTACATAAATTCCGCTTCTTTTATCATTAATTATATAGGGGAAAACGTCCCAAGTGCTAAAAGCCGCTACCTTGTTTTTATATTTTTGGGTATTGTTTAAAAACTCTAAAACAGTCAAATTTTCATTGTAATTTTTGTCATTTGAATTTATCTTTTCATCTGCAAAACCTGTTAAAAGTTCGTTATAGCCAGGATACGAAAAACGATAGATGTTATCCACATCCATATAATTTTCTTTTAATCGGTTTCCATAAATTTGGCCATTTTTTGAAATCGTTTTCCATATAAAAGGAAAGAGCATTTCTCTTCTCTTTTTAGGAGAATTTAACCAGAATTTTTTCACAACACTCTCAGAGTCAGCTGTAAATGTTTTATTAAAAAGAATTGAGGAGTCTGCCCCACTAAAAACCTCTTGCCACCGTAAACCATCCGAGGTTATTAAAAAAACATTTTCAGTTTTTTGTGCTATGGTTTTAACTCCAATAATTAAAAACACAAAAAGAAATGAATATTTCATAGACAAGTTTTATAACGCTTTAAATTAATACAAAAATTACGAGTAAATTACATATTTGTTTTCAAAACTTCCGTCTTCAAATAAATCAATGAGGGCGTAGCCTGGTTTCGTTTGTTTGTAGCTTCCCATCCACCAGTTTCCACTCACTGCTCCATTGCAACAATAGGTTACTTGATTATACTCAATTCTGTCCAAAAGGTGTATGTGTCCGCTTATAGCCAACTTTACATTAGGGTGTTTATCAAAAAGCTCCACTAGTTCTTCAGCATCGCCGTGCATCCATGTTTCGGGTACATGCCATTCACCATTTTTAAAATTTTTTCCGTCTAAAAACACGCATGCAGATAATATAGGAATATGAGAAACAATTAAAATATGTGTTTCTTTTTCAGTTGATTCTAACTCTTTTTTTAACCAATGTAACTGTTCTTCATCTATTTTTCCTTGGTAGCCTTTTCCTTCTGAGCAAGGCTGAATACTGTCTAAAATAATAATTTTCCAATTTGAAACATGGTACGAATAGAAGGAATTATTTAAATTGATATGTTCTATTCCCTCTTTTTTTCCATCAAAAAAAGAGGGAATGTCTTTCTTTTTCCTATAAATATCATGATTCCCTATACAATTTAATATAGGAAGGTTATTTTCACTTTTAAGTATGGCTTTATACAATTCCCATTGTTTACCAATACTATTTTCTGAAGCTCCGTGCATTCCCATTATGGCATCGCCACCATTAATGATGTAATCACACTTTTGATTTAGAGAATATATATGATGAAGGCATTTCTCGAATCCTTTGGCTGCACCAATGTGAGGCTGAATGTGCGTGTCTGTAATATGAGCAATGCGAATTGATTTTTTAGGGAAACTATTTTGGGCAAATAATTTATAAGGTAAAGTTAAACTTGCAGAAAGCAATCCAAAATTTTTTAAAAGACTACGTCTTCTCATAGATTTTTTTTGCAAAATTCGGAACTTAATATCACCCAAATATTAAGTAAACATTAAGAATTTGTATACTTTAACATGTTCCTTTTGTAATTAACATAAATTTTTTACAAAACACTAATATTAAAATAGTT
>JANOMP010000104.1:0-42064 GCA_031420365.1 Cytophagaceae bacterium | reverse complement strand
GTAGCTTCGGCTGATAAATAAACTCTGGATTGTCGCTCATTTAACATGGGCAGGACGGTGTCTATGCGCAATTTAATAACCTCATTAGTTTCCATTGTTTTTTTTCTCAAAGGTAACTAATTTATTTTAAATATTGAGTATGTTATTTATTGACAAATCCTTACTTAATAACACTAATACAATGGAACTAATCACAAAAATCGAGAAAACGCGATATAGAAAATTAAAGGTTTCTCCGAAAGTTTGGATAACAAATGAAGATTGAACTAAAATATTTTCAAAAATCCAATCGCATCCTAATCCAATAAATGGTGAGCTAGCTAAGACCAAAACTGCAGCAATTGGGTTGGTTTGTTTCCAAAGAACTCCCCAGAAAAATACTACAACTAAGCCTGGTTTGATAAAGGAGGTTTGGTTAGCTAATTTCAAGAAAAAATTATCAGAAGAGGTGGGGTCGTAAGTAGAAAACGCTAAAAAACCTGCTATTGCACAAATTATTACAACTGCTAATTGCCCAAAACGCACGGTCTTTTTGTCTGAGGCTTTAGGGTTAACATATTTTTTGAAAATATCATAGGCCATCATGGTTGAAACAGAGTTCATCATAGAATATATGGAGGAGAAAATAGCACACATTAAGCCTGCCAAAATTAAGCCAATAAAGCCATATCCTGCGGGAACAACAGTCTTCATTAAGGTAAGAAAAGTATCATCGGGTTTTATGTAATCTGCCCTATATCTACTTTTGAATATATAAAATGCAGCAGTACCAATAGCAATGGAGAAAAAGGGAATAATAAGTTTTAAAAAACCTGCTGCTATCGCTCCTAATTTAGCATCTCTGTCGGATTGTGCTGCTAATACTCGCTGCACTTGGTATTGATTGGTGGTCCAATAGAACATATTTAGGATGGTCAATCCGCTAAAAATGCCACTCCAAGGTAGTTTTGGATGATTTGAAGGCAAATAAAGATGCATTTTATTGGCTTCTGCATGATCTAATTTTAGTAATCCTGAGATTCCTCCAATCTCGGGCTGGATATAGGTGAGTGTTCCTATTAATAAAATAGAAAGTATCATGATAATCGTCAAAATATTATCGGCTGAGACCACAGATTCCATCCCACCGAAAACCGTAAAAATAACCGTAGCTGTCGCAATTATTATAATACCTTGCACGTAACTTACATCCCATCTTGTGCCTGCAAAAAGGAGCTCCAAAGTGCGACTACCTATATAAAAGCCAGCAATCAATTGAACCATTATGAATGCCACCATCAAAATGCTGTACACTAAACGAGCCCGAGAATTAAAGCGAGCTTCAAGAAACTGGGATAGCGTAAAGAAGTTTCTTTTTCTATATATTGGAATAAAAATATAACACAATACTAAAATGGCTGGAATAGCCCATATTTCGTAGTGACTTTGAGCAAAGCCAATGGAATAGCCCACGCCCATCATGCCGATGATCTGTTGAGCATGGATGTTTGTGCCAAAAATAGACCCAGCTACCGACCACCATCTTAGTGAACGCCCAGCCATGAAATACTCTTCGGCGTTTTTTTTTTGAAACTTGAATACATGCTGGCAACAACAAGAAACAACAAAACGGCTACCACTACAACTATGTCAAACCACTCCAGGGATTTAAGCATACTATTAATATTCTTGACTTAATGGATGAATCATCAATTCGTCTATTACCACATGTTTGGGCTGATCCATGATATACATAATAGTATTTGACATATCTTCTACTTTTAACCAATCTGAATGACTTTCAGCACCTTGTGGGTCAGCATGAAACATGGTATCCACTAATCCTGAATACACCACCGACACCTTAATGCCGTCTTTCCGAACCTCTTTTCTCAAAGCAGCAGAAAAGGCATCTTGAGCAAATTTTGAAGAACAGTATAAACTTCCTCCGTCAAATACTCTTTTGGCTACGTCGGAGGCTATATTAATGATATGCCCACTTTTTGCCGCCTTCATTCCAGCCAATACTTCTTTTGAAAACAAAAAGGTTCCTTTTACATTTACATCATAGATATCTGACCAAGATTCTGCCGAAATGGTTTCGGTTTGGCCAAAAATACCATAACCGGCATTGTTAATCATAAAATCGATGGATCCAAAAGCTGAAATCATTTCTTTAACAGCATTTTGTGCAAGACTTTCATCGGCTACATTTCCCACAAAAATTAAGCATTTTGATCCTAGACTTTCTATTTCTTTTTTTAGCTCGGTTAATTCTTTTTCACTTCTGGCTACTAGGCCAATGTTTATAGATTTTTCGGCAAGATTTAAAGCCAAAGCTCTGCCTATTCCTTTTGAAGCACCTGTTAGTAGAATTGTTTTGTTTTTTAGCGACATATTAATTATTTTGTATTGTAAATTCTTGATTCGTAAGGTTTTAAATTAATGACAGTTTCGATTGTTTCTTTTGGTTCATCGTAATTCCCAATAAGATATATATAGGTATAAAAACTTTTGATTATTTCAAATGATTGAATTCTGTCTTTAAAATTATTCATTATCAAATACTATTCATTTTCAAAATTACGTTCATATAGCCAAATTTCATCACATTCTGGTCGTAAATCTACATAATTCCCATATATAAGTGCTGGGGTATTTTTTTTAAATGCAATTAATTTTTTTGGCATTACAGGATTTAGAGTGGAGAAATATTCATTTGTGAAATCTTTTAGAAAACAAATAAACATTGTTCCATTAATCTCATTCCGAATATATTCGGACTGTCCGTATGAAATTTTTTAAGCAAGTTAAATTGCTAATAGATAGATAATTAATTTAAAAATTCATGGCGGACGGCTTTCAGGGTTTTTTTTTATGAGTGTTTTTGGCTGAGCTGGCATTCCAGTTGGCCCGACATTCGGCTTTTTTCAATTGGACAGGCATACCTGCGGTCAGCCGATGCTGAAATTAAGGCTAACAATAAATTCAGTAAACAGCAATCATTAATTAATTTTATAAAATTCAGGGTTTCACTCTAAATCCTGTAAATCCATTTTTTAATATGCAAAGTCCCAAAAATATAATTAAAAATAGAGAATTTTAGACAAGAATAATAAGTAGATTTCATTTTCGAATACACAAATTTTTATCGATTATTACAAAAAGTTATAATTAAAATAAGTTTTTAATGGAAGATTATCGATTAAAAGTTTTTTATTCTGTTGCCAAAAATCAAAGTTTCACTAAAGCCGCAGCTGAGCTTTTTATTACTCAACCAGCTATTTCTAAACATATCAAGCTATTAGAGGAAGACTTGGGTATACGGCTTTTTGAAAGAAAAGGAAGTTTTATTTTGCCAACCTTAGCTGGAGAAATTTTATTTAAGTATGCTAAAGAAATATTTGGTTTATATCAAGAAGCAATCTATGAAATTGGTGCTTTGAAAAATAAACAAGACGGAAAATTAAGACTAGGAGCCAGTACTACTATCGCTCAATATTTGATTTCGGCAGTTCTCGCCTCTTTTTATGAAAAATTTCCAAATGTTGAATTAAGTCTATTAAACGGAAATACGGAGCTCATTGAAAATGCTGTTTTAAGTAAAACCATCGACTTGGGGATTGTGGAAGGTAAAAAGCATTTGCCGGGTTTAAAATATATAGATTTTATGGAAGATGAATTAGTTGCAGTGGTACATTATAGAAGCAAATATGCAAAAAAAGACATAATAGAATTATCCGATTTGAAAACCATTCCTATTGTTTTACGCGAACGAGGATCGGGCACTTTAGAAGTTATAGAATCTGCTTTAAAACAAAAAGAAATAAAACTTAGAAACCTACAAATCATTATGCATCTAGGTAGTACTCAAAGTATAAAATCTTTTTTAGAACATGCCAACGCCCTATCTTTTATTTCTATTCGGGCTATTGAACAAGAAGTTAATCAGGGACTATTGAAAATTATTAAAATTAAGGACTTTCGAATTTTAAGAAACTTTTCTTTTGTTAATCTACATGGTCAAATAGATAGTTTATCAACGTCATTTATTCGTTTTGCACAAAAGCATTATAACCAAAAGTAATTATCTATAATAAAACACAATTAGTTATGGAATTTTGAACACAATAACTTTGGTTCATGAAAAGTCATAGAATACTACTCTTATTTCTCGCTTTGGTCTGTTGCGTGCCTTCCTTTATTTCTTCTTCAATTGCCTTAATGTTAGGCATAGTTTATGCAATTTCAATTGGGGAAAGTATAAGTTTAAAAGCACAAACTAGCACTTGGGGTGGGTATTTGTTAAAATTTTCGGTAATTGGATTAGGATTCGGAATAAATTTTAATGTGTTGTTAGCGACGGGGAAAAACAATATCGGAACTACCGCTTTCTTTGTTTTTGGAGCCATGATAATTGGATTAGCATTAGGAAAGTTATTGAGAATAGACAAGAAAATAGCACTTTTGATTTCTTCAGGAACAGCTATTTGTGGAGGAAGTGCTATTGCAGCAGTTGGTTCGGTAATTAAAGCAGATGCTAATCAATTGTCAATTTCTACTGCTGTGGTTTTTTCGTTAAATGCTTTAGCATTATTTTCCTTTCCTGCCATTGGTCATTGGCTGGGATTAAGCCAAATTCAATTTGGAACATGGGCGGCTATTGCAATTCATGATATGAGCTCAGTAGTTGGAGCCGCCACAAAATATGGGGATGAAGCGTTAAAGATAGCGTCAGTAACAAAAATGATACGTGTATTATGGATCATTCCTTTATCCTTGGCATTAGTATTTGGTTTTAAAGAAAACAGAGAATCATTTAAAATACCATCTTTTATTATCGGATTTTTGGTAGCTTCTTGTTTATTTAGTTTTTTGCCTCAATTTAAAGAATATTATACCTTTGTTTATAAAATTTCTAAACAAATAATGGTACTAAGTTTGTTTTTGATTGGCTCTTCTATTTCCTTTGAAAGTTTTAAGAAAGTTGGGATTTCAGTTATTTTACAGGCAAGTACAGTATGGATTATTATTTGTCTTTTATCTTTATATTATGTAATGTTTTTTCAAAAATAGTAAGTAATGCAAATCAACAAAAATCGTAGAAATTTTCTTCAAAATAGTATGTTAAGTATTGCCGCCGTTTTAGGCAGCGAAATAGTTTTTGCCAAGAAAATACCTAAAAGCGTAAATGTTTTGGGAGTAAAAGATTTCTTAGAAGTTTTACCAGAAGGAAAGCATAAAGAGATGCTATTGTTGAACGACAGGCCTCTAAATATAGAAGCCCCAGCCCATTTATTAGATGATGAAATTACACCATCAGAAAAAATGTTTGTGCGAAACAATGGGAATCTCCCAGAAAAAATTGACAGTGTTAAATGGACTTTGGAAGTCTTAGGAGAGTCAATAAAAACAAAAAGAACATTTACATTAAATGATTTAAAAACAAAATTCAAAATCTATACCTATCAACTCCAATTAGAATGCGGAGGAAATGGCAGAGCAGGTTTTAGCCCACAAACTGCTGGAAACCAATGGCAAGAAGGGGCAATCAGCTGTGCCGAATGGACGGGAGTACGTCTGAAAGATGTTTTGGAAGCTGTTGGGGTGAATTCAGATGCCGTCTTTGTAGCTTTTGTTGGAAAAGATATCCATTTAAGTGGTGATGCCAGTAAAGCTACAATCTCTAGAGGTGTACCCATGACAAAAGCCATGGAAGATGAAACATTAATTGCATGGGCAATGAACGGTAAAGATATTCCTTTTTTACACGGATTTCCTTTGAGATTAGTAATTGGAGGATGGCCCGCTTCGGTTTCTGGCAAGTGGCTAAGTAAAATACTGGTTAGAAATAAGGTGCATGATGGTGAAAAAATGAGTGGGCAAAGCTACAAAATTCCCAAATTCCCCATTGAACCTGGAGCAAAAGTAGAGGATAAAGATCTTAATATAATAGAATCTATGCCAGTTAAATCACTCATAACCTATCCAAAATCAGGGGCTATTTTAACTGATACTGCAACACTAAGTTTAAGAGGGCATGCATGGGCAGGCGACCAGGAAGTAAAAGAAATGCACATATCTATAGATTTTGGAGCAACATGGCAAACTTGTGAGCTAAAAAAACCAAAAAATAGATTGGCTTGGCAGCACTGGACAGCAGCTATAAAATTTCCCCAAAAAGGATATTATGAAGTATGGGCAAAAGCAACGGATTCAAATGCTGTTTCTCAACCGATGGTAATTCCAGCTTGGAATCCCGGCGGATATTTAAATAATTCATGTCACAGAATAGCAATAAAAGTACAATAGAAAATGAAAAAAGCATTAAAAATTATAGTACTTTGTTTTAGCGTTTTTACTTTTATAAATGCCTCGTTTATAGAAAGAAGGGAAAAAATAGAAAATGAAATAACTTTGATTCAAGCAGATTCCACCATAAAAATTGATAGTAATACAGGTTTAATAATAGCTGAAGGATTAGATTTAGTGACTGCTCATTGTACGGGTTGTCATTCAAGCAAATTGATAACCCAGTTTCACACAGACAAAAAAGGATGGCTTGAAAAAATCAGATGGATGCAGCAAAAACAAAAGCTTTGGGATTTGGGGCCTGCGGAACCCATTATTTTGGATTATTTAGCAAAAAATTATCCCCCGTCAGAAAAAATAAATAGAAGAAAAAATCTAGAAAATACAAATTGGTACACACTTAAGAACTAATTAACTGTCAATGCCTGAAATAGGTTGACCCTTTTTAAGGATTAAAATTAAACTTAAAAATCTTAGATTCAAGTAATAAATACAACTTTTTTAACATATTATTTCTCTGATAATCAACTAATTAGCAGCTCCTAAACTTGAGTTAAGTACTAGGGATTTTAATAAAATCATAAAAATTCAGCTATCTGCAAAACTATAATTAATCCTTAAATATTTCTCTCGTTTAAATCTTAAATGTTCTACTATTTAGTTTAGATTTTAGGTATTACAGTATTTAGAGTGGAGAAATATTTTTAAATAAAGCCTTTTAGAAAACAAATTACTAATTGTTCCATTAGTCACATTCCGAATATATTCGGACCGTCCGTATGAAAATTTTTAAACACTGTTAAATTGCTAATATGTAGATAATTAAATTAAAAATTCATGGCGGACGGGCTAGTAAGGATTTTTTTTTGAGTGTTTTTGGCTGAGCTGGCATTCCAGTTGGCCCGACATTCGGATTTTTCGAACGGTCCGCCGATGCGGAAAATTAAGGCAAACGATAAATTCAGTAAACTGCAATCATTATTTAAAGTTTATAAAATTTAGGGTTTTACTCTAAATCCATAAAATATATTAATAAAATATTTTTTTAATATATTTTTTTAATATATTTGGACTTTAAAAAAGTAAATCTTTATATCACCTTAATTTAAAATGTAAATGAAAAGAATTTTTTACCGATCCAAATCGCTTCTTTTGATTTCCCTTCTATTATCCATTTCGTGGATATCAAATGCTCAGACCAAAGTGAAAGGGAAAGTTGCCGATGAAAAAGGCGAGGTTATCGTTGGAGCAAGCGTTGTTCTTAAAGGAACTACTCGTGGAGTAGTTACTGATGTAAATGGAGCCTTTAATTTCGACGCTCCCGACAGTAAATCTATTTTGGTTTTTTCTTATTTAGGTTTTGAGCCTCGTGAGGTTACGGTAGGAAACAAAACTACCATTGATATAATGTTAAACTCAAAAGCCAATGAATTAGAAAATTTAGTGGTAATTGGATATGGTACTCAACGGAAGTCAGACCTAACGGGATCTGTGAGTTCAATTAAACGAGATCAGTTACTTGAACGCCCAGCAGCTTCTCTAAATCAAGCACTAACAGGAAGAATGGCAGGTGTACAAGTTAATAACAACTCGGGTCGTCCGGGTGGAAGAACCACAGTTAGGGTTCGTGGATTTAGTTCTATCAACTCGTCTAACAACCCACTCTATGTGATAGATGGTGTTATGTTACCTCAAAATAATCAAGCACAGTTTTCAAATGCAATTGATTACATAAATCCCAATGATATTGCTTCAGTGGAGGTTCTGAAAGATGCTTCATCTACAGCTATTTATGGTGCTAGGGGTGCAAACGGAGTTATATTAATCACCACAAAAAAAGGAAAAGCTGGTGAAGGTTCAGTAACATACAATGTAGATTTTAGTGTAAATGCTCCAGGTCCTCATGTTTCTCAAGTTTTAAATGCCAAAGAATATATGGCTGTTGAAGATTTGGCATGGGCAAATATGGCTAAGTATGACCCAGTTGGGTGGAGAGATGGTAAATGGGCTTATTTGAATCCAAAATTAAGAAGAACGGATCCTAGAGTCTTTGATGCCTCAGGAAATCCTCTACATGATACCAACTGGTTTAATGAAGCTACCCAACAAAAGATGTCTCAAAACCACCAATTAGGTTTTAGTGGCGGTAGTGAGCGTACCCAATACTCTATTTCATTGGGGTATAGAGACGATCAAGGCTTAGTTAAAACTACTTATATGAAAAGGTATTCTGGTAGATTTACTGTCGACGATCAAATAAAAAAATGGTTGAAAGTAGGTGGTACTTTGTCATATAACAACCAAGCGGAAAGACTTTCAGATGTAAATGATGCTGTTTCTCGTCAAATAGTGGAAGATTTTCCCTTCTTGCCCGTGAAATATCAAGATGGAAGCTATGCAAATAATCGTGATTTCCCTTTCGCAGAAGGCGCTTTCAGTTCAGTTCATAGATTATATGGTCGCCAGTTTATTCTAAATACTCAGACTACTACGGGTAGTGCATATTCTAATATTACATTTGCCAAAGGTTTGGAAATGAAAACTATTATTGGTGCCAACGTAATGACACAGGAAACTAATACTTCTCAGACTAGAACATTAGCCATTGCCAATATGGGTGAGGCATCGGTTAACAATCAAAAAGAAACCTTTTGGTCTTTAGAGAATTATTTGACGTACACGAAAGATATCAATCAAAATCATTCGATAAATGCATTGGCTGGTATATCTTGGCAACAAACAAATTTCTTTAATATTGGAGCATCCGTGAGAGGATTTGCCACGGATTATTTTGGATTTAATAACCTAGGAGCTGCGGCAACATTAAATAGTATAGGATCTGGAGCTTCAGAGTTTTCATTTAATTCCTATTTTGGAAGAGTAAACTATACGTTTAAAAACAAATATTTGGCTACAGTTACAGGAAGGGCCGACGGTTCATCTAAATTTGGAGAAAACAATAAGTTTGCATTTTTCCCTTCTGGTGCATTAGCTTGGAGGGTATCGGAGGAAGAATTTTTGAAAGGAAATCCTGTTATTTCTACTTTAAAGCTGAGAGCATCTTACGGTTTAACAGGTAACTCTGAAATTCCTGCCTATTCATCATTGTCTCTCTTAAGTTCGAATTATGCAGCAGTTATTAATGATACTAGGGTTTCAGGTACAGGAATTGCAAGATTAGCAAATCCAGATTTGAGATGGGAAAAGACGGCTCAAACAGATTTTGGAGTTGAAGTTGGACTCTTTAACGGAAGAATTAATTTAGAAGCAGATTATTATTATAGAAAAACCACCGACATGCTTTTAGATGCTCCTGTGCCTCAAACGAGTGGATATGGAACCATCAGAAAAAATGTAGGCTCTATGGAAAACAAAGGTGTAGAATTAGGAATTAACTCTCAAATATTAAATAGAGGAGATTTCTCATGGAATAGCATATTCAACATTACTTTAAACAGAAATAAAGTATTGTCATTGGCTACTCCTTCTGATATTTTTAATGTGGGTGGTCCAAACTTTACAAATCCTACTAACATCATTAGAATTGGAGAGCCAGTAGGAGCTTTTTGGGGCCTAACAAGAGTAGGTATTTGGAGTGAAGCCGAAAGAGAAGAAGCTGCAAAGTTTACTTCCTATAGAAATGGTTTGACAATTTTGCCTGGTGATATTAAATATTTGGATGTAAATGGCGATAAAGCGATTACAGATAAAGACCGCTCAATTATTGGAAACGGTAGCCCAGATTTTTGGGGTTCTTTTAGCAATACATTTAAATACAAAGGTTTTGATTTAACTCTCGAACTTCAATATACTGTAGGTAACGACGTAATGATGATGAATCTACATCCGAGTGAAGACCGTCAAGCTTTAGCGAATAGCTACACTTCAGTATTAAAAGCTTGGACTCCGCAAAATCAAAATACCATGATAGCTGAAGTTAGAGATACAAGAGCAGGCTACGTTACCAATGTGGATTCATGGTGGATTAAAGATGGATCATTTTTGCGTGGAAATAACTTATTGTTGGGATATACTGTGCCAAGCAATAAAGTTACAAAAAAGCTAAACCTTAGTAGATTAAGAGTGTATGGCTCCGCTCAGAATTTCTTTTTATTGTTAACAGACAATATTATTGTAGATCCTGAGACTACACCAACCAATCAGGGTAATGGAAATAGTGCTTTTTCGCAGGGTATGATGTGGCATAATTATCCAAAGCCTACTATTTTTATGGGTGGTTTACAAATTGCCTTTTAATTCATTAACAATTTTAAATTTTAGCAAATATGAAAAATAAAGCGATATCCTTTTTTTGCAAAATAGCAATTGGTATTTCGGTTTTGATGGTACCAAGTAGCTGTACAGAGTTTTTGAGGGAACAAGCCCCTTCAAATTTAACTCCTAATAATTTTTATTCTATTCCTGACCATGCAGAAGCAGCAATTGCCTCTGTATATGCTGATTTGAGGTTTCATGGAGGCGGTGCTGGTATTTTTTCGGCCAATTGGCAATTGTTAGAAGCTATGACTGGTACCTCTACGACTGAAACAGCCCAAAATTCTGATTTAAACAATTTGTATGGATTGGTACATGATGGTAACACTGGCCATATTCCTAATTATTGGAATGGATTATTTAGGGTAATAGCTCAAGCCAATCAAGTAATTGAAAAAGTTCCAGCAATTACACCAATGCCCGATGCACAGAAAAAGTCTATATTAGGCGAAGCAAGGTTTCTACGTGCTTCAGCATATTTTACTGCGGTAAGATTATGGGGGGATATACCTTTGATTACCAAGCCTCAAACAGCTAGTTCGGAAGATTTTCTACCTACTCGTACACCACAAGAAAAAATTTATGAACTTATAGTGCAAGATTTACTTGCAGCAGAAGAAGCAGGACTACCATGGATGAATGTAAATGGAAGAGTGAATTTAGCAGCGGTTAAAGCTCAATTAGCAAGAGTTTATTTGACAATGGCAGGTTTTCCTTTAAATAAAGGAGCTTCACATTATAAATTAGCAGCTGATAAGTCTTTAGAAATTATCACTTTTGCCAATGCAAATCCAACAACTATTAATTTGTTTCCAACTTATATAGAAGTACATAGAGAAAACTTAAAGAATAGAGTGGAGCATTTGTTTATGATTCAATACAATAACTCGGTAGGTGTTGCTGGTAATCCAATGGGAAATTTCTTTCCTAACTTTAAGCCAGTTACATTTAATGGGCCTGGGGGCACTGGAAGTTCGGTACCCACTCTCACATTTTATAGATCGTATGAAACTGGAGATTTAAGAGCAAAAGACCAAGAAGGGTATTTTTACACCAGTTATTTTACAAATGGGAATGGAGCAAAATTTGAATTAAATGCACCTTATGTTTTTAAACATTTTAATCAAGTATCTAATGGTTCATCGGGCGTGGCTGGGACTAGAAACGATAATTTAAATGTGCCACTAATACGATATGCTGAGGTTTTGTTGCTTCATGCAGAAGCTCAAAATGAAGTAGGCACCATTACACCTGCTGCGTATGCTGCATTTAAAAGAATTAGAGACAGGGCAAAACTGGAAACTCCTGCAATAGGTACCTATACTCAAAATTCATTCCGTCAAGCTGTTTGGAAAGAGCGTTGGCATGAGCTTTGTTACGAACAAATCACTTGGTTTGATATGGTACGTTTAAGAAAAGCATTCAACCAAGTTACAAAAACGTTTGAAGATTTTGTAGGACATACCAATGTGAGTTCGAATCAGAAACTTCAACAAAAACATTTGTTATTGCCTCTAGGTGTACAAGAAATGTTGAATAACCCAAATTTAAAAACTCAAAATCCTGGGTATTAATTTTTTAGAATTTTAAATATTTAAGCTCTAACTATTTTGTAGTTAGGGCTTTTTTATTAAATAATTATGAGTTTTCTTACACAAAATGTAGAATTAAAGCCAAAATTTGAATTCAGCAATACTATTGATTAAAGTATTTGTTTGAAAAATTTATATTCCCATTTAAAAAAAATCCATTACGGTTTTAAATCGTAATGGATTTTAAATAAAATTTGTTCCAAGTTAAACGAATTATTTAATTAAGAAAACTCTATCAGGTCTTCAGTTTCTATTTTTGCTTATAATTTCTGTTTTTCATAGAATTCTTTTCAGAATTAACATTTTCCACTTGTACCGAAGTTTCTAATCGATTTTCACTAGTTCTTTTATAATCTCTGTTGCTTTTTGTCTTTTTGGTAACTGAGTTTAAGTTTTTAGAACTTGTACTTATTGGCGTTTTAAAAGCATTACTTTTATAATTAATATGGTTACTTTGAGGATTTACCATAAAAATAGTCTTTGATTTCTTATCTTGGTCTGTAGAATTTAAACCAAAAATGATAAGAGAAGCCATCACAATTTTAAACATAGCATTTAAAAAGTTTAAGGTGAATTTAAAGTTTTGAATAAACTAACTCATTGCTTTCTTCTTTAAACGTGTATTTAAAGAGAGCTCTAAACGTTGGCAGCATATATAGGAGTTCTTCCAACTTACTTTGAACTGGCTTAAAGGCGGAATAATTTTCTTTTGCAAGTTCTTTATAAATTGAAATAAGATAAACAATGCTTTCAGATTGTGATGCAAAATCTACGAATCTAAAATGCATAAACTTATTTTCTTTTTCATCAGGTACAAACAATATTAAATCAAAGTCCATTCCCAAAAGATTTGTTTTCACAAATGGTCTACTTAAGTCTTTTGGCATTAATTTAAAATCTACTAAATAATCTATAATCTCTGTTTGGTTGGTGTACAAATATAAGTTGGTACCAATATGCTTTGAAGTATTCATTGTATTTTATGTTTTGTTGTAATTCTATGACAAATCAAATACCAATTTTTCATTGTTCCAAATTTCAAAAATTGTGATATTTGGTGCATTTTTAGATATTTTAGCTACTTTTTTGCATTTTTAACTCAAAATTGCCTTAATTATCAGACTTCAATTTTTAAAAAATGACAAAATATACAATGAGTGGTTTTGATTTGAGGCAAATTCTTAAAAAAAATTATTTTTAGTATTCTTAAAAAAAAGATGTTTTTTTTTAAGAATAAGGCAGAATTGCCATTTTTTATACAAAAAGGTGATTTTTTTAACTTTTTTAAGAATTACAAAATGTATTGAAAACCCATTTAAATTATAGTGCTGAAAATTGAATCCTTTATTTTCGAAACATTGGGTATTATGTTTACTGTCATCCCAGAAAAATAAGAATAAAATAAATTCCTTTAATCACAAAATCGGGACGAATCGTAACCATTTTAAAAATTTGAAATGAAGAATTTCTAAAAAATCTTAAATAGTTAGTAATTAAATTTTAAAGGGTGACGCCCTTTAGGTTTATTCGATCCGTACCGATTTGTGAATGTTTTTTTGGTGGAACAACCACTCCGATTCTTTTTTGACTGAGCCAGCATCCCAGCATTGCAACGATTTGCAAAACTAAGGCCGTCCGCAGGACAAACAAAGCATAATATAAAGTGGGCATTTTTGAAAAGCTGAAAAATAGGCATTGAATGGCATTTGGCAAAGATTTTTAATCAATTTTAAATAGTAATTTTAAATGATTTGTACCTTATTTTCTTATTCATCCCAAAGATTTTCTATGGAATAATCCGTGCCTTGTAAACACCAGAAATCACCTTTTATATACCGATAGTTTTTATTTATTGAAGCAATTTCCACCATTTCATGTTCAGTTAACACTATATCGGCACTCCCTAAGTTTTCAATTAACCGATCTTTGTTTACAGATTTCGGGATTGGACTAGTTCGGTTATTAACTGCCCAAGCCAGCATGATTTGGGCCACAGAAAAACCTCTATTTTTTGCCAATGCTTGCAAAGTTTTATTTTCAAAAAGTTTTGGTTCTCCATCCACAATTCTATTAGCTGGACGATCTGCCGAGCCTAGAGGAGCATAAGCTGTCATAGAGATTCCTTGCAAGGTGCAAAATTTCTTTAAATCTTTTTGCTGCAAAAAAGGATGAATCTCCACTTGATTATTCTCTGGTTTTATGCCGGTTACTGAGATTATTTCCTTTATTTTTTTTATACTGAAATTACTAGTTCCAATATGTCTGGCAAGTCCTTTTTCTTTGATTCCTATCATGCCTTTCCAAGTTTCACTAAGCGGTGTTATTGCTAAGCTTACCATTTCATCTGCCTTCGAAGGGAAATTTACATCATCCTTTAAAACAATTGGCCAGTGTATCAAATATAAATCTAAGTAATCTAGGTGCAAGTTTTTTAGCGTTAATTGAATTGCTGGCTCTACTTGTTCTATTCTATGTCTATTGTTCCATAGTTTAGAAGTTATCCATAGATCTTCTCTTTTTATTTCTTTTCCAGAAATTGCATCAGATAAGGCCATTCCAATTTCTGGTTCATTGCCGTATAAATGTGCACAATCAAAATGTCTGTAACCCACCTCTATCGCAGTTCTTACTGCTTTATAAACTTCTCCAGGTGCAGCCTTCCATGTACCTAAGCCTATTATTGGCATTTTATCCCCATTTTGAAATGTTATATATTTCATTTTTTTTTGTTTTAAAAATATTGTTTGGTATGGAGAGTTTTTGATATATATGGTATTGGAAAAATAACCATCTTTCGAAAACTCTAGGTTAAACTATAAACATTTTCCTCTCTCTCTTCCTATTTCAATTTTACTAAATTCACCATTTTCTTTGGTCTTACTTCCTAACTCAGAATACAATAAGTTTTTAACTAAAACTCCTTCCAATACCTTTCCTGTTGCTTCCTCTTTAACAACTCCATTAGCAGTGACTACGCAGTCACATGCTAATAGTGTTTCTAAAGTACTTATTTTAAGTAAGCTTTGGAAAATAGTTGGCCATGATTTATACCTTGTCTGGAACCACAAATGGGGCTCTATACTTTCTTGTAAGCATCTCATTTGCTTTGGTATCGCCAACAAACTTTTCAGATTTCGGGTCAAATTTTAAAGTTCTACCCAATCGATAAGATATATTTCCTAAATGAGCCAAACTTGCAGCCAAATGAGCCGTTTCTACTGGCCCATTCAAAAGTTTTTTATCTTGTACCCGAACTGCATCAATGAAATTCTTGTAATGATCTCCGCCAGCTTTTTTTGCGGGTCCTGGCTCTCTTTCTTTTCCGAGAAATGTTTTGTAATCATTGTATCCGTTAATGACCATATAGCCTTTGTCTCCATAAAATATATTACCTATTTCCACTCCATCTTCTTTGTTGGTCATCCAAGGTCTTACTTCAAATTGTAGAATTTTTCCTTCTTTCGTGTATTGGTACGAAGAATTTAAATATTCAGGAGTTTCTTTACAATCATTCCAAAGGTATTTTCCGCCAGAGGAAGTAATAGTATCTGGCAATCCTACATCTAATCCCCACATGGCAAGGTCGGTTTCATGAATGCCTTGATTGCCAATATCGCCGTTGCCATAGTCCCAAAACCAATGCCAGTTGTAATGTACATAGTTTTTGCTAAATGCTTTTTCTTGGGCTGGCCCCTGCCAAAGATTCCAATCCAAACCACCTGGCACTGCCGAATTTCCAAGATTTCCAATATCTGGCCTCCATTTATACACGATTCCTTTAGCCATATAAACTTTGCCTATTAATCCATTTCTTAGATGCTGAATAGCTTCTTGGATAGCCAGGGAACTTCGTAATTGTACACCATGCTGCACGATTTTGTTGTATTTAGTGGCTGCCTCAACTAATTTTCTTCCCTCAAAAATGTTATGGCATGCTGGTTTTTCAACATATACATCTTTGCCCGCTTGGCATGCCCAAATAGCCGCCAAAGCATGCCAGTGATTGGGCGTTGCAATACTCACTACATCAATAGACTTATCTTCATACACTTTTCTTAAGTCTATTTCTGTTTTTACTTTTGTGGTATACTTCGTTTCAAATTCCTTTGCTAGTGTCTGTAAAACCACATTATCTACATCGCATAAAGTGGCAACTTCTACATTTGGCAAATTCATAAATCCTGAAATATGGTCTTTTCCCCGGCCATTGATTCCTATAACAGCAGCTCGAATTTTATCATTGGAACCAAATGCTGAAGATGGAATGATAGTGGGAATAGCAAATGCAGCCAAAGTGCCTGGTATAGTAGTTTTAAGGATTTCTCTTCTTGTAAATTTTTTCATTATTTTGGTTGAATATTTGACCTTAAATATACTTTAATTACAATTTGATTCAAAATATTTTATGTTGTTATTCATTTTTAGAATACTATAAATTATTTTAGGTATTTAGATACTTAGATGAAAATATTGAAAATAAGCCTATTGAAAAATGAATAAAATATGTTAAACAAGAAATAGTTAATCACTTTTTTAGTCTAAGAAAATTTAAACCTTACATTTTCATCAGTGACACATAAGTTTCTATTCCATTCCAAATGTTTTGAATTCTTATGTTCTCATTTTCTGCATGCTGGTTATTATCGTGGTTGGCAATTGGCACCGTAATTGTTGGTGTAGCTAGATATTTTTCAAACAAAAATAAAGGCAAACTTCCACCCAAGCTAGGCATTAAAACGACTTCTTCGTTGGAGCTTAACTGTACCGCTTTTATTACATTTTGAGCAATTGGCAAATCCATTTTTGTACGTTGAGCATTATACCCTTTTTTTGCTTGCACGCGAACAATGAGTGGGTATTTTATGCGTTCTTCGTCGGTGATACTTTCATTTTGTGAGACATAATAGCCTTGTAATTTGATATGTTCTATCACTTTTTGAACTTGTCTTTGGGCATCATTCCCAAGCACTAATCGAAGATCTAATGCTGCAGTTGCAGAAACAGGAATTACATTAGCTACCATTTTCCCAACATTGGCGCTTGAAATTCCATTTATATTGAGCGATGGCAAATTAATTAATTCAACCAAAGATTTTCCACCACCTTCTGATCGGATAAAGCCTAATTCATTTTTCATTTGTTCATCTACGGAAGGCACTTTTGCAATGGCTTTTTTCTCTATTTCGGTAAACGGAATGACGTCATCATAAAATCCTTTTATCAACACCATCCCGTTATCGTCTTTCATAGTAGCCAATAATTTTACCAATTGCATAGCGGGATTAGGTGCCCAGTTGCCATAATGTCCGCTATGTAAGGGTCGCTTGGAAGCATAAATTTTTAATTCCATATTTACATCACCACGCACACCAAAAACCACTTGTTTTTTGCCAGATTGATGCACCGGTCCGTCGCAAATAATCCAAAGGTCGGATTTGAGTTTGTCTTTATGTTTTTCTAAGATTTCTGCTAAATGAGTGGAGCCGGCTTCTTCTTCTCCTTCAAAGAAAAATTTAATATTTATGGAGGGAGTAATACCGAGTTTGGTCAAAATCTGATAAGCTGTAAGTATTGAAAATACGCCCGCTTTGTCGTCTGATGTGCTTCTTCCGTATATTCTCCATTCAGGATTAATTTTTTCATCTGATTTTGGAGCTGGTATAATCTTACCACCTTTTTCCAGTGAGGCGTCTAAAAAAACCGATTTGAATGGTTCAATTCCTTCCGCCCATTGGTTTGGGTTAACAGGTTGTCCATCGTAGTGGGCGTAGAAAATTATCGTTTTTGTGGCATTTGGCACATTCACTTCGCCATATATAGCAGGTGGAATTCCTTTCGTTTTTCCATCTAACATTTGAGTTTTGATGCCACGAGCTTCCATCATTTTTACAATATAAGCAGCAGTTTTTTGAATTCCGATTGTATCATAAACTACATTTGGAATGGAAAGTAAACCCATAAATTCATTAAGTAATTGGTGCTCATTCACTTTTCTATAATTTCGGGCTTGCTCAATTAAGGGATTTTGAGCAAAAGAAAAGCTCGTAAACATTGTTAAGAACAAAAGGTATTTTTTCATATGAAATGGGTAAAATTATTTTTTTAAAAAATTTCAATCTAATATACGGCATTTTGAAAATACCCGATTCCTTTTATGATAAATTTAAATTTAAAAATCGCTGAGAAACTGAAGATTAGGCATTTTATTGGAATCCCCTTAGGTTAATTCATTTTTTCACCATCCAAATATATTCACCTCTTAATCTACACCATGCTTTTTCTGATTTTCTAAAATAGATTTTGAAAAAATTGGTATATGTGAAACAAGAATTAATGAAAATTTTGGGAGAATAAAAGGCATACATGAAAAAAGCAAATAGTTTTAGGCATTACAGGATTTAGAGTGGAGAAATATTCATTTGTGAAATCTTTTAGTAAAAAATAACTCATTGTTCAATTAATCACAAAAACGTCCGTATGAAATTTTTTAAGCACTGTTAAATTGTTAATAGCTAGATAATTAATTTAAAAATTCATGGCGGACGGCCAGTCAGGATTTTTTTTTGTGAGTGTTTTTGGCTGAGCTGGCATTCCAGTTGGCTCGACATTCGGCTTTTTTTCGAACGATCCGCCGACGCGGAAAAGTAAGGCTAACAATAAATTCAGTAAACAGCAATCATTAATTAAAGTTTATAAAATTCAGGGTTTCACTCTAAATCCTGTAAATCCTAGTTTTATAACCTTGCCACTGTTATTCCCCCATCAACTACAAAAATTTGCCCAGTAGAGTATAAAAAATCGCCTTTTGCCAAAGAACTTACGGCTTTCCCAATGTCTTCTGGCATGCCCCAGCGAGATTGTAAAAATAATCCTTTCCGCATTAAGTCATCATATTTTTTGGCTACTCCAGATGTCATATCTGTTTTAATTATACCTGGCCTTATCTCATAAACTGGAATATCAAATTCCCCTAAACGCACTGCAAACAATTGGGTAACCATCCCTAAACCAGCCTTAGAAATGCAATATTCTCCTCGATTTACAGACGCCACCGTGGCAGAAATAGAAGTTATATTTATTATTTTCCCTTTGTAATTTGGGTCTTCTTTCTTTAAGTCTATCATCCATTTGGCAAAAGCTTGTGTGAGAAAAAAAGTACCTTTTAAATTGGTATTAACAACAAAATCGAAACTTTCGGAAGTGGTTTTCAATATATCATTTCTTTCTTTGGGAGCAACTCCAGCGTTATTTATCAAAATATTTATAGTATTAAATTCATTTTTAATAGTTTCAAGCATTCTTTCCCTATCTTCTTTTATACTGATATCCCCTTGGCAATAAACCACTTTTGAGCCTAAAGTTTTAAGCTCAGATAAAACATCGCTGATATCTTTTTCTTCTCTTACTCCATTAATTGCCAAGTCGAAACCTTCTTTGGCTAATTCTAAAGAAATTCCAAGACCTATGCCTCTTGTGCCGCCTGTTACAAATGCCACTTTTTTCATACTATAAATTCTAAGTTGTAATTTAAAGTTTCTCTTTAATTTCTTTTAATATACTATACTCTGGTAATGATTTATATTTTTGGTCTAATGGATAGCATCCTGATATTAAGCCATTTCTGGGTGCTGTGGTGCAATCTGAAAAAGTTCTGCAAAGTAATTTTCTTTCTATAGGTCTGTTGTTAATCATGTCGTCTGGCATAGTCGGATAGGATAGAACCATTCGCCCGAAACCTATGAAATCCGTCATATTATTTCTTAATACATATTGAGCAACATTCGGTAACCACTCTTGTAAGTAGGAATAGCCAGAGCCTACCATTATTAAATCTGGAAAGTATTTTTTTAAATCTGAAACTACATTTAACATTCTTGCGACCCCTACCAATGGTTCTTCAGGAGCTTGATAGCCATCAGAAGGTGGGAAAAGGGCAGGTCTGGTGAAATGAGGGTTGTAGTAGGGGCTAGATACTGTAATACAAACCAGTTGAATATCAAGCTCTTCTAAAAGTTTAAGAAATAGTTTAGGTTCCGTTAAGTCTATTTTCAAACCCGAGTCATCGGCTCCAAACGCATAGGTATATGTTTCGTTTTCAGCTAGATCGGGTGTTCCAATTCCATCGTCCCCTTTTTTGAAAGGAACAAAATCAATTGCACTCAATCTAACTCCAATCTCTAATCCAGGAGCATTTTGTCTAATTCCCGAAACTATGTTTCTTAAAAAGCGTGTGCGATTTTCAAAACTTCCTCCATATTTTCCTTCTCGGTTTATAGCACTTAAAAACTCATGGCCTAAATACCCATGGCAATGTTTGATATCTACAAAATGATATCCAGCTTTTTGTGCCAAGACTGCTGCCTTTACAAAATCTTCTACCAATAGATCTATTTCCGCATCAGTGAAAGGTGTATTGTCATTACTTACATGAAATTTTTTATCTAGTTTTGGATGGTTATAAGCTATTCGAGATTCAAATTTTGAATTATCATTGGGTTTGCAAAATCTACCTGAATGCGTAAGTTGCAAGCCAACCAACAAATCGTCTGATTTTCCAAATTTCTCTGTATGTTTCATCATTACCATTTCATACAGATTTTTCAAATCTTGAAAATTAGCTTCATTCATTACCAGTTGTCTGGGATTTGCTCGCCCTTCCATCCTTACAGCCACGGCCTCGCAACCCCAAAGTAACTTAGCACCTGAATGTGCAAAGTTTTCCCAACGCTTTTTTGTAAACTCAGTAGGTTTTCCGTCTGTGGTGCCATCCCATCCTTCCATTGGTAAAATTGACAGCCTATTGCCAATGGTTTTTCCTGATTTTAAGGTTATGGTTTTGTTAAAAGGAGAAGTTTCTTTAGCTAATAATTCTTCATCAAAACCTAATTCCACCTCATTTTCTTTTAGATATTTTTCAAAATCTGAGGCAGTTTTTAATTGGGCTATTCGAGTGTACTTTGGTTTAAATTTTCCTGTCATTGGAACTTGATTTTATTTTGGCAAACAATTAAAAAAAGTATAATATGGTTGATTATCAATTATTTTTTGAAGATAAAGCGCTACCTCTCTCGCATGATAATCTCCCCACATACACGATTCACCATAAGCAATTTTACTTCCTTCAGGCACATTATCCCAACCATTAGGTTGATGATAAATAGTATGTAATAATATTCCTTGATGAGTAGTTTTAGTGGATAAATAAGGCTCATCAAATAGTGTATTTAAAACAGTTAGACCAGCTTGCCAATATGTTTTTCCTGCATCTTTTTCGCCTTCTTTTTGTAAATAATCGCCTAATCTTAAAAGACCTTGAGCACCAATAGCAGCTGCTGAGCTATCTACAGGTTCAAAGTCATTGAATGGATTTGCTTTAAGGTTTAAATAATCACCCATTTTATGCAAGTTTGGGGCACCGGTGTCCCAGTAAGGTATTCCACAAATTGGGGTATTTTCAATATAAAAATCACAGGTGGCTTTAGCTGCTTTAATCATCATATTTTTAAGGTAAGATCTGCCGCCCAACTCCTCTAATTCTATACCTGAAATGGATTCTAAAAACTCTAATTGTTCTGCAAAACCACACATTGCCCATGCCAATCCGCGGGTCCAAGTGCTAAAGCCAGTGTACCCTTGTTGTGAGTTTGGACATCTATAATTACCATCTTTTACATTAAAAATACACTCATGGGCTGTGCGGCCCCAAACATCATAGGTATCTCTACCTTCCCCATAAAAAACAGAATAGTTTGCAGTTGCTTCAATATGTTTTAAGGCTCGTTCTAATAAATTTATTTTAACATCCCCCTCTCCTTGTGAAATATGTCCGAGGTGGTGGCTTATCATTACTGCTCTACAAGATCGTATAGTATCTACAAACAAAGAGTGTGCACCATTAAAAGAATGTATAAAACCTCCTTCATTTATAATGTCAGTCCATCGATTTGCTTGAACCGCACCCGATATTTTAAGGGCAAGTTCATAAAAATTTTGTTCCCAATCATTCTGTGGTATTTTTTTTTCTTGCATAAGCCTCAGAAGGTTCCCATAGGTACTTACATTGTTGAAACCATGATCATGTACTCCAATATGGCTAACATGAGGGGCCATTTTTTCTATTGTTTTTTTTCTGCCAATTTCTAGAAATTTCTCATCATTAATAGCATCAAATTGTAGAATAGCGGAACCATATTGAAACCCCTGTGTCCATTCTGTCCATCCTCTGGTAGTATATTTTCCATTTTTGGTAAATACAGGTGATCCATTTGTTTCATCATATTCTGATTGAATGGCAAGAATTTTTTCTCCAGAAAGTGCCCAAAATCTTTTAAGTTTTTGATTTAAATCTTCGGTTTTGAGGCTATAATCAATTTGTATCATTTAAAGTAAAAAAAAGAGGTTAATAAAAGAACTGGTTTATAATTAAACTTAAATTTACATGTATTTCAAAAACAATAAAAAGCAAAAGGAAGGAAAAGTATAAATTAAATTGGAAGTAAAAGTATTATTACAAAAACTTGCTTGCAAGCAGAATATAAAAAAATATTCTTTTTATGTTTTGGCCAATTCTTTTACTGCAAAAATAAAGCTATCCAATTCTTCTTTGGTGGTGTAAATATTGGGAGAGATTCTACATCCAAAAACATTTTGGCTATTTATTCCTACCGTCCAAATCTTGTAATTCGACAAAAGTTTTTCGGCCATTTCTATGGAAGTCATATTTTTAAGGCCTACATTCCCAATTCCACAGGCTCTATTGGCTTCAAAAGGGGTATTTATGACCACATTTGGTGTGTCTTTTAGTGCATCCATCCAGTACTTTCGAATATAATTCATCCTAGCTTGCTTTTTCTGGATTCCAATTTTATTTAAGTAATCAATTGCATTTAGAATACTAATATCGGTATGGACAGCTGGCGTTCCTGTATGATTTAACTTTCTAATATCATCAACATCAAAACCGTTATCACCAAAAATTGGCCAAAGATTTTTTATTTTATTTTTTCTTACATATAAAAATCCTACGCCAAGAGGTGCACTTAGCCATTTATGCAAACTTGTGCCATAATAATCGCATCCCAAATCTTCAATTTTATAATCGAAATGAGCGAAAGCATGGGCACCATCTACTAAAACATCCACGCCTCGATCATGGGCCATTTTACATATTTTTTTTATGGGAAGTATTTGTCCTGTAATATTGATGATATGACAGACCATCAATAACCGGGTCTTTGGAGTGATAGCATTTTCGTATAATCGTACAATTTCTTCATCATCTTTTGGATGATTAGGCACAGAAACAACTTTCTTTACTATTCCATATCTTTTACTTTGTAAATCGAAATGTTCAATCATAGAGCCATAATCTTGCTCTGCCATTATCGCTTCATCGCCTTTTTTCCAGTCATATCCTGAAATTACCGTATCTAATGCTTCAGTTGCATTTCGAGTTATTACAATTTCTTCTTTTGAGCAGCCGGCCACTTGGCTTAATTTTTCTCTTACGATTGCGTTATCTTCAAAACGATTTTTTCGCATGTAATAAGAGCCCAACAAATTTACTTGTTCCACATTTTTAAAAAATGCTTTTTTTATTGGGGTGGGGGTAATGCAATAATAGCCATTTTCAAGGTTTATGTAGGCTGGATTTAAGTCATATTCTTTTCTTATTTGTTGCCAGAAGGATTCATCCTGAGCCAATATATCTGGATGGATATTTTTCGTTTCTCTAATATTTTCTGAAAAAGATGTACTATAAGCCGGAATTGATAGTGCTGACAGCCCGAGTGTCTTAAGAAAATGTCTCTTTTTCATTTTCAATTTATTTTTGTAACAATTTAAGAAAAAATTTAATGTTTATTTCCGAGTTTATAAAATGCAATTTTGAAAAGACCCAATTTGAGTATTGAATTTTTTATTCCCTTCGATTTATAAATTTACTTCTTTATTGCTGCAATATTAAAAGTTAGACCAAAATATAAACCTAATTCATATCTATCAATAGTGGGAACCTTAGCGGCATAAATATCACCCACTTTTAAGCCTTCGCTTAGTCGAGTAATTCTAGAAGTGGAAAGTCCAAAATTTAGATTTATTAAATTGGTCCGCCCTATTGAAATGCTTGGTCCTAAAAAGAAATGTATTGATTTTTTTTCATTTACTGCTACTCCTATTCCTAAATTTCCTCCAATTTTAATGGGAGCACTGCTCGTAGAACCAAAATTAAGCATAGTACTGATTACGGGAGTAATTTTATCTAATTCTGTAGCTGATATTTTGCCATTATATATTCCATAACTTTGAGGGTTTTCAAAATAATTTACAAATAATATGCCTGCGTTTGTAGCTACTTTCAACTCGTTTATTTTAAATTTAAAAGTTTCAGATTTTAAGAATTCTCTTTGGTTCTTATTTCCAACATTATTTGCATTTACTTTGTAGAAATTGATATTCAATAAGTCTGTATTATAGTTTGCAGTTGTAACGAATGTATAGGAATATTTTTTTTCTAAAATTATTCTATAATCTTGATAAAAATTAATCAATTCTTGAATTATTTTTTCTTGGTTTAATTCTTTTGCGGCCTGTTGCAAAGACTCAAAGTTTTTTGTTTCAATTTTATGAAAAAAATCTGAATCAGAAGACCTAGTTTTAAGAACATTTCCCTCATTAAACGCATTGTTTAAGGCTTCTGATGCCAATTCTATCATTAGGGCGTTTTCACTGGCTATTTGTTTTAGCCTTTCCAAAACATCCATTTGATTTTTATCACTTTTAAAAAGCTTCTTGGTTTCAATATCTAAAAAGTCTATAACTTTTGAAGCGTTCGTTTTTATACTTTCTTCCGTGCTATTGAATTCTAATCGTAATTTTTTTAAATCACTATCTGCCTCTTTTAATTTAGCATATGCCTGAAATCTAGAATTCATCAAAATTGATAAGTCCTCAAAATTATAATTTGGGATGTTGGAAAGTTCTTCTTTGTTAATTAGTAACTTATTGGTTTTTAATGGGCTAGCACTTTGCCCTCTGCTTTTTGTTAGACCTTCTAACATACCTGAAAATTCTTTTCCAAGACTTGGAACCACCATTTTGTTTTGAAGAAAAGAAAAAATTGCATTTTGATTGGAACTCATCAGAAGGGTATCAATCACAAAAGATTTTTTTGATATCCTCTCTAACTCTAATGCTTCTGAGTTAAAGTTGGTGATTTTAAATTTAATATTTGATCCAGGTTTTAATTTGAATTCTTTTTTATGGAGTGTATCTTTTGTGTTTTTTAGATTGATAATATTGATTTTTTGACTAATTAAGTCATAATTTATTTCATAATCTTGACCAAAACAGACCTTTGAAAAAATAAACTCGACGAGTAGGAATAGAAGGTAAAATTTTAAATATTTCATTTTGTTTTTGGTTCACTAGTTAACATTAATTTTTGAATGGACCAGTTTGTTGGAGCTGTTTCTTCTGAAACACCCCTAGATTTTGTTCCTAAGTTTTTTAATAGAGCGGTTAGTGGATTAGTGTCTTTAAATGCGGAACGAGTTAAAACGCCATCTGATGTAAAAATTGAAATATCTTGGATTGGCACTTCCGAGGTTAATAAGTAATAGGTATCTAGTCCGAAAGGGTCACTAATTGTGAATATTTTCCCTAAATTCTCTACTAAATTGAAGGGAGCATTTCGTTTTGGCATTAATTCATTTCCTAAATTTTTTGGAGGAAATAAAAGTGTCGTTTTCCCTTTCATGTCTATAACAAATACATAACAATATCTTTTTACTTTATTCCAGTTTTCAATGGCGGAGGAATTGGCTTTTAAAATTAATCGCATAGAATCCCCATCGTACACAGTATTTGAAACCTCAATAATTACTTTATCTTTTATATGCAATAAGCCTAATGCATACGGAAAGGAATCTTCTTCTTGGGCAGGAGAAGGCAAATTTGCCCATGCATTTATTTTACCTATTCGAATTGCAAATTGTGTAATCAAATCAGAAATTTGCTCTGAAACTTTAAAAAAATCAGTAGAGGCTGGAGTAATACTTTTTCCCTTCGAACCCATCATATCTGTTTTTATCCATGCATATTGAATTTCTTTGTCTTTAAAGAGACCAACTAATGTATAATCTGCTTTTTTTGAATCATTGGTTGTAGCTATTGCGTCATTAGTAGTACTGGACCCAAATAATAATGAATTAGATAATTCCATGTAAGAAGGTATGAGAAATAGTACTTTTGATTTTTTTGAAATTTTCTTTTTTAGCGTTTCTTGGTCTAGGTTTGCTAAAATTTCCCAATCTTTGTTTCCTGTTTTATTTAATTTCCATTGCCCTGTTTCGTAGAGTATGGTAACATTTGGAATTTCTTCTATTGGGTCTGAAACAGCGGTGCAATAATTGTTAGTAATTAATTCTTCAAAAGGTTTAAGAACAACTTGTAACTCTTTGAAAGACAGTTTTATAAATGGTATTTTTACGGTAAGATTAGGCTTATTTGATGCCGAATACGATTTTATTTCAAATAAATCTCCAACTTTAATTTGTTTTAAACCTCCAGATATCAATTCTCCAGTGGAACTTCCAATGCCATTTATTTTTTTTATCTTTATCAAAACAGTATCCTTAGTATTTACTTTAATTAAAACCGTACCTTCTGATATTCCTAATTCTAATCCACCTTGAAGAATAATTTCATCTATATCTAGAATATTTAGAATAGGCACAATAATTTTTCCTGTTAGATTTTCGGTATTTTCGCCAAACAATCCATTCTTTTTTCTTTCTTCTGTCCCTCCCAATATGGGATCTTGAGTGCGATTAGATGACTTTAAAGCAATATTTATTCGCATAAAAATTCTTTCGGCAGATTCAGTTAAAGGAGCTGTAGCCAGTGCTTTTAATAAGGCAAATGAAAATGCACCGTGAGCATTTCCCAGTTCATCAGTAGTTTCTTTCGCTAATTGGTCTCTTTGGGCAGCAGAAAGGACTAATGCACCCCTTTCTTCTATTTTTGGGTATTCTGAGGGGTCTTTAAAATCAAATGTAATAGAAGGTAAATCACGAGATTTGGCTTGATTGGTTGAAGGATTTCCACGTGCCACAGCTCCGCTATGGCAACTATCAAATATAGTTGTAAGTTTTCCAGTAGATCCAATTTTGTCCAAAATAGCATTAAAATATTTTGAAAGTTCTTTATTTCTAATGTCGTATAAATCTGAGGGTACTATAGTTTGGTCTTTTCCTGTTTCATCATAAGAAAGCGAATTGACAACCTGTGATCCGTGTCCTGAATAATAGAAAAAAACAATATCTCCTTTGTTTACTATTTTAGCCAAATTTTCTAATTCTTGTTTTATAGATTTGTTGGTGGCTTGTTTATCCAACAAAGTGGTGATATTGATTTTATTAAAGCCATAACGAGTGGTTATTATTTGATTTATTGCTTTTATATCATTTAAACATCCGTCTAAATTAGACCATTTAGTACCTTTTCCTCCTCTTTCTTTTACAAAAGTCACTGGAGTGGCACTTGTTTGTTCATATTCGTTAATTCCTATAAGAAGTGCATGTTTTGTTTGAGACCATACTGGGTAAACCCATAAGGTTAAAAAAAACAGTAAGAAGAAATTAATTTTATTCAAAATGGTAGTTTTAAAATTTTACGATATTTCTTGCTATAAATAATTTATAAGTCTCGAAAAAAAGTCTATTTTTTGGTTCAATTTTAATGGATTTTTTCAAATTGAGTCAAAAGTTCACTTTTTTCACATGTAAATTAGAATTTCAACTTTAAGACCCATTATTGAGCAAGCCCCAGCAGTTCTTTTTTTACATGTAAATTAGAATTTCAACCCGTTTGAATCTCCTTTGTGGAATACAGTCCGTTTTTAAGAAGTAATTTACTAAATGGGTATTGAAAGTCAATTTTATTTATGAAAAAATAATATCAAGGGCAATAATATAAGGTTTTTTTACTGAAAATGAATCAATCAAAGTGGCTATTTCTTCTCTGTTTGCGTTGCCAACATTTAGCAAAATAATTTCAGTATTTTTTTTTGATGATTCTAACCTTTTAAATTTTGAATAAACTAAATCGTTGATATCTGAGTCTTCTTTGGATTGGTAATCATGATTAAAAAATATAGATTTACGAAAACTATGTTGAGAAGCCAGTAAAAAAGAAATGTAGCGAATGTATAAATTAGTGCATCACGGCTAAGGATTTTTTGCTCACTTTTTTATTCATAATGCGAATTAAGAGTTGAAACTGTTCATAAAAAAGATATAAAATGTGGAGAAAAAATGGAATAAATTATATGTTAAGTACCTGATAATAAGTATATTTATAGTGTAACCAAGCACTAGCAAACATACATGATTAATCAGAATACTCAGACAATATTAGTGAAAATTTACTTACTTGTTTGTGAAAAATTTGAATCCGAGTTACAATTTCATTGTCAAAGGTTTTCGAATAATAAACACCAATCTTTACTCACCAATCTTTACTCACCAATCTTTACTGACCAATCTTTACTGACCAATCTTTACTGACCAAGAAGTTATTACAATTTATCTCTTTTGTGTTCATGTTGAAAAACGTTTAAAAATAAAAGATATGCAACAATTTATCAAATCATATTATGCTGATTGGTTTCCAAAACTTCATTCATAATGTTGCTTTTAATTCAAGAATCAACAATTTGGCTTATGTATCACATTTGCTTTCTGAATCTTTGATGAAAGAGTTTATCCCAAAAGACTCTTCTGATAAATTTAGTCTTTTAGATTCAATGCCCATTATTACTTGCTCTGGAAAAAGACAAGCTAAAGTGGCAAATTAAATTACGAATAAAAGCTATTGCTTTACAAAAAACCTCTATTATCATGGTGTCATTTGCATGCTTTAGCTTCTGAAAATGACTTAACAGTCTTTAAAAACAACTGGGCAACATTAAAGAATAGGACATTCTTTGGAGATAAAATATACATCAACCAGGAGTTCATTGATGAGCTGTATATCAAAAATAACGCTGAAATGTTGACACCAATAAAAGCTGTAAAAGGCCAGAGTTATACTTTGAAATATTGGGACAGAGCATACAATTTTCAGTTTTCAAAAGCAGTATCGACTATTGGTCAACCTATAGAAGGGTTCTTCAATTGGTTAATAGAAAAAACCGGACATCCACAGAGCAAGCAAAGTTCGTTCAATCAAAGGACTACAAGTCCATATTTTTGGAAAATTAGCTGCTGCTTTTTTGATCTTTGCATTTTAACTCTTAATTCGCATTATTAACTAATTTTAAGGCGAATTTTTGTCTTGCAGGTTAGATAAAAACACAAAGACAATTTATTTAGAAGCCCAAAGTAAATATATGGTATAATTAAAATAATAAGATAAAAAATATTTAAAGTTGAGGGAAAAGTAAAGAGGTCTCTCGAGAACAAAAATTTCATAAACGTGCATTTTTGAACTAAATCTCAAATGTATATTTTACTAAATTTGGTTTTTTGTAGAACGAAAAATTGTTTGTGACTTGTACAAATACTATGTCCATTCAAAAACCAAAAATTTTCATTAGCACAAAAATCAAGCCACCAGAAGAAATATGGAACATTTTTTTAATTTATTTTTTCAAATAACTTAAAATCAGCTCATTAACAAGTTCCGCTATTTTGTTATTAAACGGCATCATTTTTGAAAAAATCTTTGTTAATAAGAACTGCCTTTTTCATTAAAAGGGTTGTTCTTAGAGTGAATTATTATCTAATTTAAATATTTTTAATTATGTTAAGAAATCTTTCAAACTTCGCTTCTCTTGAGCTAATAAATGCTGAAGAAATTAAAGGTGGATGTTGTCTTGTTTCAAGGCCATGTGGTCCTGTTATCCGTGGTGGTAAATCATCCAAATCGAAAAAGGCGAAAAAGTGCAAATCATCTAAATCATCTAAATCATCTAAATCATCTAAATCATCAAAGTATTCTAAAATAGGCGGCTATTTTAATGGGTTAACGTAAATATTTCTGCTCTTCGACATGTTCCAATAGGGGGCATGTCGAAGCGAGGTAGTTTAGGAGTTGTAATCCGAATAAACTAAATCTATTTCTAAAATGAATTTGATTTTATGGCATACCAATACCGGATAAAAGACCAACACGCAGTTTATTTTATTCCATCAACTGTTCACTAATGGGTCGATGTATTTACAAGAAAACATTATTCGGATATTTTGATTGAAAGTTGCATTTGTTACTTGAATGCACCTTTCAAAAAGAAAAAGGATTGAAAATATAGGCTTGGGTAATTATGAGTAACCATATTCACCTGATAGTTCAGTGTGAAAATTGCCTTTACAGTGATATAATAAGAGATTTTAAAACCGGGCTGGAGAACCAGTTTACCGCAAATTAGATTATTCGTGCTATTGAAAATAATCCTAAGGAATTAGGAAAAAGTGGCTAATTGAGGTACTGAAAAATGAAGGAATCGGACTGGCAACCCAGATTTGATTTTGGGAAGAAGGATATCATGGAGAAGAAATTTATTCTGTGGAGTTTTTTATGACTAAACTACGCTATATACACATGAATCCAGTGCGAGCAGGAATTGTTGAGAAAGAAGAAGAATATTTAAATAGTTTTGCGGTGATTATTATGGAACCACAAAAGGGGAGATTGAATTGTCTAAATTGTAATTTCGGATTAGAAATCCTCCCTATCTAGCTTCGACATCGGGAAGATGTCGAAGAACGGGAGTATTTTTTGGCGAATAAAATTTTTCTCGGATGCCTGTAATATTTAATTAAACATAGCCACGTTTAATAATTAAACCTTCAATTTGGCCTATCCTAATTAAAGATTCCACCAATAGGTAAATTTTAAAACCAAAGCCCGGTTTCTAACTTGCAGATTGTCATTGACATTGTCAGGATCAGTGTCGTAATTGTCTGTATAAACTAAATATAAATCAGAAGCTGGGCTATATCTCCACTGAAATCGGGTATTAATATTGAAATTATTGGTTTGTTTGTTGTATTGCATAAAGTTGGTAAAAAACAGTTTATTTGTGAAAGTAACGTCCAGTCTTGGGCCTACCAACCAAATGTTATGCACGGAGTTTTTTAAAATTTCAGGAAGTCTTTTGTCATCAAAAAAGTTTAATTTATTGTAATTTCCTCTCAAGGCCAATGAAACATAGGGTTGAAATCTATAAGCCAATTCGCCTTGTAAAGTCAAACGGGTGCTTCCTTCTGTATAATAGCCTCCATAACGAGTTTCAAAAGAATAAGTAAAAACACTTTGAGGTTTGGATGTAAATGAAGTTCCCCAGGATTTCCAAGTATGAATTTCTCCAGTTTTTAAAAATGCTCTAGTATATTGGGTAGGGTCAAATCGGTTGGTAAGTTTTACAAAGTCGGTGGCGGTCCAAATACTAAACACAGCCTGAGTTCTTAAGGAAAACTTATACATTATGAAATTTGTATTTTCGTTCTTTTCTAATTTATCTTTAGAGAAATAGTAAGAAAGCATAGTTGAAGGTCCATGAGACAATATTTTACCCCCTTTTGGAAAAAACAAATATCCTATTTCAGGTCGAATGTGATAATAGTTATTTCTTCTAATAAAACCTGTTTCATTCCCTTTTACATCTGTATCTACCGATTCGAAAGTTGTGGATATTGTATATTTTCTAACATGTCTAGACAAATTTGCAGAAAAAACGTTATTGTTAGTTTTAATTCCTGGAGCTAGTGTTTTTAAATAGAATGCTTTGCCAAGCCATTTATTATCAGCCGATGCTAAGTAATATTCCAATCCAAACGTCCGATTAAAACTGGCTAAACTTGCATTTTGGTCTGTATTTTTAGAGAACGCTGTTTCTCTGTCGATAAAAATTGCACCAATAAAGGAACGTTTAAATACTTGTCTTTGAGTAGATAATACCGTAAAAATAGAGCCCGATTCATTGCTATTTCCTTTGCCAGTTAGCATATTCATTGCTCCAATTCTCCATTTACTATTTACTTTCCCACTTACTTTTGCTCCATAAAGTATTGGGGCATTTAAACCTACTCTTCTGGAGAAAAAGGGCCGAAGATTTAAGGAACCAAAATTGTTGAATATATCACCATTTTCTAAGAAAAACTGCCTTCTTTCCGGGAAAAAGAGCTCAAATCTGTCTAAATTTGTTTGTTGTACATCTACTTCAACTTGAGAAAAATCTGGCAAAACAGTTAAATCTAAATTTACAGAAGAAGTTAATCCAATTTTAGCATCGAATCCAATGCCTAGGTCTGTTTTTATTGATTCATTTTTTTCAAAGTTCTTGCCGAAATTACTATAAACAAATGGAATAATAGAAATATTTGCACCAGGATCTGGAGGGCTTGTTTCCCAAACAAGATTGCCTGTAAAAGCCAATGAAGCAGTTGGGAATTGTCTTGGAACGGGAGTCCAAGATGATTTTTCGGTGGTTTTTAAATCTAACCTACTAAAATTTAAACCCCAATTTTTTGACCCAGCTTTATAACGAAGGGTTTTAAAAGGAATGGCGGCTTCCCAAGTCCATTTGTCTTTATCAAAGGCTACTTCAGACTGCCATTTGTTATCCCAACTTAGATTAATTGAAGAACCATTTGCCAATAGCCCGTCCCATTGACCTCCTCTAGCATTAGAGCCAAAAGAAAAACCATTGGTAAGATCATTAAAGGTATCAATAAACAATAGGTCATTATCATTTTTTCCAAAACTCCAGTCTCTTTTCATGGACTCTACCATATTTGGACCTTTTATATAATTGTAGTTTATAAAAAGCACATATAGGTTTTTGTCATCATAGGTAAACTTTACTTCAGTAATTACTTTAGCCATGCTGGTATCCATAGGTATCACTTGGAAAAAATTTGAAGCAATTTGACAATTTTCCCACCCTTTATCATCTGCTATACCATCTACTTTGAAAGTTTCATTCGTTTTTTTTATGAAATAATTAAAAGTATTATTCTTTTTTTGAGCAAGTACTGAACCGTTAAAAATAATTAACAATATAAATCCGAAATAAAGTTTTGACATTAATAATTTGTAGTTTTACTGAAATTTATCACAAAGGTAGCTTAAAATGGACATGTTGAGGTTTTTTTTATCTATTTAAAACGTGTTTTTATCTACTCTTTTGTATTTACTAATATATATGCAAATAACTGAAAAAAAGGTAGTTAGTTTAACTTATGAGCTTTACGTAGATAAAGACGTGGAAGAGTTTGAGATAGTGGAAGTAGTTGGAGAAGATAATCCAATGGTGTTTTTGGTGGGTCATAGCGGCTTACCAGTAGATTTTGAAAATAAATTGGAAGGCCTTAAAGAGAATGATGCGTTCGATTTTGAATTACAGCCTCAGGAAGGTTTTGGTGAATTTTCAGAAGACGAGATTGCTGAATTTTCGCTTGAAATGTTTAAAATTGAAGATGGAAATATACCCGCAGATTTTTTAGAAATCGGAAATTTTGTTCCATTTACTAATGATGATGGAAGCCAAATAACAGGGAAAGTGTATGAAGTAAACCAGGAAGTGGTTCTAATAGATTTTAATCATCCTTTGGCTGGTAAGACATTGCGATTTGAAGGAACAGTATTAAAAATAAGAGAAGCAACAGCAGAGGAGATTGCTCACGGTCATGTCCATGGAGAAGGCGGAGTTCATCATTGATTTGTTTGTTATATTAAAATGCTAAAATTTTTCTAAGAAAGTTTTTATCTTTATTTTCTGATTATTTCAAATTCTACTCTTCTGTTTTTTGCTTGACCTTCGGTGGTTACGTTACTTACTAATGGTTTGACTTCTCCTAAACCAAGGCTCCTGATACGTTCTTGAGGTATTTTCTTATTTATAATATAATCTCTTACGGTGTCGGCTCTTTGCTGAGAAAGTTTAAGATTGGCTTCGTTGGAGCCTACATTATCCGTATGTCCTTGCACTTCAATCACCATATTTGGATTATCTACTAAGAGTTTGGCCATTCGATCTAGTTCAAAAAAGGATTCTTCTTGCAGAATGGCACTACCAAACCTAAAGAAAATATTGTACAATTGAACAGTTGTTCCCACTTGGATTGGAGCTAAGGCTAAATCTTCTCCTTTTATTTCTTTAAAATTTCCTTTTATTGATAAATCAATATTTTTTGATACAGAAATAAAATCTTTTGCCTCTGCTCGGATAGCGTATCGGTTTCCGTATGGAAGAACAATTTTATATTCTCCTGTATTTGGATTTGAATACGCTACGCCTAATTCTTCACCATCTTCTAAGTTTTCGTAAACAATTTTAGCTTCAGTGGGTCTCCCGGTTTTTTGATCAATTACCCTTCCACTTAGCATTACAACCGGAGTAGGGGCCGTTAGGGATTCTTCTATTTTTTCTTCTTTTGGTTTAGTTTCAGCAATTTTTGATGATTGAATGGCGGCATCTTCGGGAGCAGTTTTAGTTTCTTCCCGAAGTCTAATTCGCATGAGATCAGATTTGCCTATCGCGTTTTTTTTGCTGGCCATATAAGCGTACTCACCAGAAGCTGCAATAGTATAATATAATTCGTCCAAATCAGAATTGGTTGGTTTGCCTAAGTTTATGGGGGCCAACCAAGAATTCCAGCCTTTTCCCTTTCGTTTAGCAACCCAAACGTCAAAACCACCTTCTCCACCTTTCCTATCTGATGCAAAATATAGCGTAGTGTTGTCGGAAGCCAAAAATGGGGTGGTTTCAGATCCTCGAGTGTTTATGTCATTTCCTAAACTTTCTGGTTTTGACCATTTTCCGGCTTTATCCAATAGGGAAACATAAATATCATCTTCTTTCTCATTTCTTTTTTCACTGAAAGCTAATAAAAGCACTTTTCCGTTGTTGCTCATAAAAGCGGTCAAGAATTGGCCTTTACACATAGATTCTAATTTAGGCACATCAAGCTTATTTGGCTGTGACCAACTACTTCCTGCTTTTTTACAAATAGAAATACCTACTTCGTTCTCTTTTCTACCATTGGTGTAAACGCCTCTTATTAAAGCTGTGTTACCATCTGGCGTTATACTGAATAAATCATTGTATTGATCTTTATTTATGGTATTTGGCATTTTACGGGCTATAGACCACCTTCCATCTTTCAATAATTCTGACCACCAAACATCATTACTTCCATCTTTGCCAAAGTTATTGGACGGGTGACTAACTCTTACAAAGTACAGATTTTGGCCATCAGGAGCTATTACTGGGTGAATTTCATTGTATTCAGTGTTAAATGCAGCACCCAGCGATTCTACTTTCTGAGCAATAATTTTACAAGGTAACAGTCCATAAATTGAGAAAACTAACAGTAAATAATATTTCATTTAAATGCAGAATTTTAGTTTCAACGAACAATAGTACTTTTCTATTTTAAATTAAATACAGCTATTTTAATGCCAACAGCAAACCTTAAATTATTGTCTGATTTAAATAGTAATAAGAAAAAATAAAGTACTATCTCTTTAACGGTGTTTAGGAATTTAAGCAATGCGGTTTAATATGCTTTTACAGTTTCTATAAAACATTTTACTTTTTCAGGATCTGTATCTGGATAAACTCCATGTCCTAGATTTGCAATGTATCGTTGTTTCCCAAATGCACTTAGCATTTTTTTTGTTTCTTTTTCTATCTCCTTAAAAGAAGCATATAAGACACAAGGGTCAAGGTTGCCTTGTAAAGTTTTATTAGGAATTAAAGCTCTGGATTCTAAAATATCCATATTCCAGTCTAAGCCAACCGTTTGACATGAAAGTTCTCCAATTTCTTTTCTAGCAAAAAAAGCTCCTTTTGCAAATACAGTGACTGGTACTTCGTCTAAAGCATTGCATATTTGAGCAATATAGGGCAATGAAAATTCTCGGTATTGATTTGGACTTAAAATTCCTGCCCAGGAATCAAAAATCTGCAATAAATCTGCCCCATGTGCAATTTGAGCTTTTAAATAGGCTATGGTAGTATCAGTAATTTTTTGTAATAGTTGTTGAGCAAGTAAGGGTTCAGAATAAAGCATTTTTTTAGCTTCTGAAAAAGTCTTAGAACCTTTTCCCTCTACCATGTAACAAAAAATAGTAAACGGAGCACCAGCAAAACCAATTAAAGGCACCTTGTTATTTAGTTCTTTTTTTACAATTGATAAAGCCTCCAAAACGTAACTTAATTTATCGTTTACGTCTGGAATTTTTATTTTATCCAAATCGCCAAAGTTTTTTATAGTTTTTGGGAAAAATGGGCCTTTAGATTCTAACATTTCGTAAGGTAAGCCCATAGCTTCTGGTACTACTAAAATATCAGAAAATATAATTGCGGCATCAACCCCTAATATATCAACTGGTTGTAAAGTAACTTCAGCGGCCATTTCAGGAGAAGTGGCTAAAGTAATAAAACTTCCTGCTTTTTCTCGAACTTTTCTATATTCTGGCAAAATTCTTCCTGCTTGACGCATCATCCAAACTGGCACTCTTGTAACACTTTCCCCTTTTGCCGCTTTTAAAATTAAATCATTCTGTATTCTCATAGTGCAAAATTAAGGAAGAATACGCTTTATAGAAGTATTTGGTGTAAAATTATGGAATATTTTGTTTGTAATGCATTAAAAAAGCCACTTATCAGTGGCTTTTTTAATTTTTTTTTAGAATTAGATTTTTGTAAAAATTTTATTTATTCCTTATTTAGCAAAAACTATAGCATCTTTTTGGTTAAGCTTAAACATATTATGTTTAACTCTTGTTACTTCTAATTCTTTTTGTAAAAAAGAAGGAGGGTAGAATCCATTCATTTTTGAGATTTGATGGCCTTTGGTATCTAACACTAACATCGTAGGAAAAACATCCACAGCAAACCTGTCTACTATTTCCATGCCGTCGAAAGTGTCAATGTCAACTTTATAGATTAAATAATTATCCTTGATGTATTCACCAAGATTCTTATTTTTGAAAGTTTCCTTGTCTAATTTTATACAAGGTCCACACCAAGCCGCCCAAAATTCCAAGACAATTGGTTTCTTTTGCTTTCGGGCTTCTCTTAATAAATTATCATAAGTACCAGAATAGAACACAACACCGCCCTTTGGGTTTGGGTCTGTTTTTGGGGTTTTGAATCCCGAAAAAGTGATAAAAATTGTTGCTAATAAAGCAAATGTTAATTGATTTTTCATATTTATATTTTCCTAGTTAATTTTAATTCGTCAAAATTTGTGCCACAAAATTAAAGATCTTAAAAAAAGTAATTAAGTAGTATAAATAGTTTTTTAACTGTTTGTAAATTAGTGTTTTAGTTTGTGTGAATAAGTTTGATTTTTTATTTAAAAATCAAACTTAAAAATTGTTTATTATAGTTTTATACTTTCCAAACCCAGCCAAAAGTGTCTATTACTTTTCCAGTTCGTAAGTCATTTAAAGCGTTTTTTAACCTGCTCGAGTACGAATTTTCAGTGATTGCAGGAAGATTATAATCAATTCCGTCAAAACCAATTGCAGCAAATGGTGAAACTACCACAGCAGTACCAACACCAAAAATTTCTTTTACACTTCCCTCATTTATTCCTTCAATTATTTCTTTTACAGAAACTTTTCTTTCTTCCGTTTCAATACCCATAGATTTAGCCAATTGTAAAAGCGTATCTCGAGTAATTCCTTTTAAAATGGTAGAGCTTGTATTAGGGGTTAATAACACATTATTTTTCACAAACATAACATTCATAGTACCTGATTCCTCAAAATATTTATGTTCTAAAGCATCGGTCCATAACAATTGTGTGTAACCATTATCTTGGGCAAGTTTTGAAGGGTATAATGAAGAAGCATAATTTCCAGCACATTTAGCGTATCCTACACCTCCTGGAGCCGCTCTAATATATTCTGTTTCAACTTTAACTTTAGGAGGCGTGCTGTAATATTTACCTGCTGGGCTCATTATTATCATAAATCTATAATTTTGAGAGGGCCTTACCCCTAAATATACATCGGTGGCGAACATGAAAGGTCTTAGATATAGAGAGTTATCATCTCCTTTAGGTACCCATTCTGAATCTATCTTAAGAAGTTCCTCTAATCCACCAATAAATATTTCTTCGGGTACTTGTGCCATACACATACGTTCCGCCGAAATATTAAATCGTTTAAAATTCTCTAATGGCCTAAACATGAGTACTTCATTATCTTCATTTTTAAAAGCTTTCATGCCTTCAAATATAGATTGACCATAATGTAAGGATGCTAAAGCAGGATTATAAGAAATTTCCCCATAAGGTAGAATTTCTGGGGTTTGCCATTCCCCGTTAATACAATCCGCAATGAGCATGTGATCGGTAAAAACTGTACCAAATGCTATGTTATTCTGGTCAAATTGATTGATTCTACTCGCTTTAGTTTTAGAAATATTTATGTTTATTGTTTCTGTTGCCATTCTATTATTTATGAAAAGAATGCAATTTATTAATAATTATTAAATTAGTTGTCAAAACAAGTATAATTTTTAATTATGAAGCTTGTAAGAATACTAAAAAAATATGGCATTACAGGATTTAGAGGGGAGAAATATTCATTTGTGAAATCTTTTAGAAAACAAATATCTCATTGTTCCATTAATCTCATTCCGAATATATTCGGACCGTCCGTATGGAAATTTTTAAGCAAGTTAAATTGCTAATAATTAGATGATTAATTTAAAAATCCATGACGGACGGCTTTCAGGATTTTTTTTTGTGAGTGTTTTTGGCTGAGCTGGCATTCCAGTTGGCCCGACATTCGGCTTTTTTCAATTGGACAGGCATACCTGCGGTCAGCCGATGCTGAAAGTAAGGCTAACAACAAATTCAGTAAACAGTAGTCATTAATTAAAGTTTATAAAATTCAGGGTTTCACTCTAAATCCTGTAAATCCAAAAATATAATTTATAATGCCTGAAATTTGGTTTCAGGCATTATAAATATTCTTTAATTCTGACCTGGCAATCTATTTATCCACATGTCTCTTATTTCATGTTGAGGATTATCTAAAGGATAGGCACTATTTAAAATTTCTACTTTTCTTGAGGCACCTTGCCGAGCATTATTTTGAGAGATAGAAACTGCCTTTCCAGTTATATTTTCAATGGCTACTTTAAGAAATGTTTCCTGAGGATCGCCTAGGTTTTTGAAAGGTATTGTGTTATCAGAGACTATAAAATTGGGAATAAAGCCATCTTTGGTTCCATATTCAGAATCACCTTTAGCATTTACCGTTTTCAAAACTATGGGTTGCATTCCCCAATTCCAGCGTTTTTTATCATCACTTAAAGTAATGGACCCCACATTTTTACCATACGTATTTCCTCCAATCAAAATTACATCCATAAATGGTTTTAAATTGTTAATTACTAGTTCGCTAGCAGATGCCGTTGCTCTTGAAGTTAGGACGTAGACTCGATTCAAAGTACCTAGATTGTTAGGTTCGTTTTTCCAATTGGTATCGAAAACGGTAGGACCATATTTAGTTTTGTATTCTGATGTCAACTGCGTGTTCCATACTTGTCTACTCATTATACTTCCTGGCTTTAAGTCTTTTACTATCAAGGAACTAATAATATCCGATGAAGAAATAAAACCTCCTCCATTGTATCTAAAATCTAAAACTAATTCATTTACACCTTTGTCTTTAAATTCTTTAAATACATTTCTGATGTTGGCATCGTATTTTGTCAAAAACTGCAAATAAACTAAATATCCGATTTTTTTGTTTCCAATTTCGATAATAGAATAATGCTGAATAGGATCAGTTTGATGTTCTTCCTTCGTTACGGTAACAACTTTAGTAGTACTTTTTATTTCTCCTCCTACATATTCCCCAAGAGTAAGTTTAAGTGTTTCATTAGTTAATGCTTTGGTATAATTGTCAGGTGTTAGATCGATTCCATCTACTTTAGTGATAAAATCACCTCTTTTAATGCCTGCTTTGTCAGCTGGAGAGCCTTTTAAAGAATAGGCAATTGCTAAAGCTATTTTAGTTTTTGCGGCATCAGCAAAAAATGGCGTATTTCTTATTCCTAAAACTTTGTTTACTCCATTTAGAGATGCGGTAAGTTCCGCCACTTCTTTTTGAATCCAAGAAAAACGATCTACCTCACCTGGTTTCACCAAAAGAGATTCAAAATACTTATCAGTAGAAAGCTTGTTATCCGTTTTGGCTTTGGCCATCATGTCAGTTTCCCAAAGATAATAGGTTTTTAATTGATCATATACCCAGCTGTTTACTTCTGCGTTTGGATTATTTGCAGTGTTTACTGCACTTTCATCAACTTTAGGGTTAACTTCTGTTAATTTTTTGCATGAACTTAAGGTTAAAGTAGCAACCGCCAATATGGAATAAATGATTGTTTTTAATTTCATAAGTTTTTAATTTCGATTTAATATACAATACGTAAATAGGTGTTAAAAAGTTGTTTTAGAGGTTCATATTATTTAACGAATCAAAATTAATGATTGTTTAAATAAAATAAAATTTTTATTCTATATTTTTTGTGACCTTAATAAGCTTAGACCTTGGGCATTTCATTTTTAAATAAATTATAACTGTATGCTAATCCTGTGGCTACACTATTAAAATTATCGCCACTTATTATTTTTTCTTTTCCAAATATAGTAGTAAACATATTTTGTATTGCTCTTACGTAGGAAGAGCCTCCTGTTATAAAAATAGAATCAATTTTGTTAAAATCTATTTCTTGAAGTACTAAAAATTTCAATAAATAATTTTTAATTGCATGAATATTTTTTTTTATAATTTCGTTTTCAAAATTATTGATGTGAATTGTCTCGAATATATCAATTCCTTCATTTGCAAAAATAAAATCTGTTTTATCTTCATTAGTGAGCGTTATTTTCGAGAATTCGATAGCTTGAAAGAGTTTGTAGCCTAAATTTTTTTCAATTAAAGTTTGAAGATTTTTTATTCGAAAATCATTCCCAGTTAAATAGTAAGATTGTTTTAAACTTTCTTTCCATCTAAAGGTATCTAAGAAATTCATTTTTTCCCAAGAACAAATATTTAAGAAATAAGAGAGGGGTAGATCAATCCATTTGCCAGGCTGAGTTTGCTCTTTTATGCCTCTTCCAAAGTGTGGGGTTCCTTTGTGCCACATAATATCTGCGTCAAAACTATCCCCGCCGATATATATGCCGCCCTTAGCTATCATATCTTTGCTTCTATCTTTACTAAGAATGGACTCAGGTCTTAGTTTTATTAAAGAAAAATCGGTGGTGCCTCCTCCAAAATCAGCTACTAAGACAAGTTCTTCTTTTTTTAGTTTTCTTTCATAGGTAAATGCAGCACCAATAGGCTCCATAGTGAAAAATACTTGCTTAATTCCAGCAATATTTGCCGCTTTTTCTAACCTTTTTTGTGCAAATAAATCTTTTTCTGGGTTTTCATCAAAAACTACTGGCCTACCTAATACTGCCGTTTCAACTTTTAAACCTAAAAAATCATCTGCTTTGTTTTTTAAATCAAAAATTATCAAAGCCACCAATTCTTCTATTCTAAAATTTTTTCCAAATATTTTTGTATCTATAAAGCCTTTGTTTGGTAAAACTTTTTTAATAGATTTCATAAATCTACCCTTCATGCCACTTCTGACATACTGAGTAATCGCTTCATTACCAATAAAATATGGAGGGTTATTAGAATATTTTTCCTGGAAAGGGAAATATAGAATAGAGGGCTCAGTGAATAGTTTTACTACTTTATTTTGTTCCACATCTAATATAGCTAAAGCTGAATTACTAGTTCCAAAATCAATTCCGTAAATATATTGATGCATTTAAACTTTTGGATTTACAGGATTTAGAGTGAAACCCTGAATTTTA
>JANOMP010000103.1:0-1411 GCA_031420365.1 Cytophagaceae bacterium | reverse complement strand
AGAAGTTTTTGCAGATGGAAAAGTAGACATGAGTGACTTAATTAATCTGGCATCCGGTGGGTCTTCTAACTCTAACTCTGGTGGTGGTGGAGGTATGTTTGGAAGTCTTTTAGGTGGCTTGTTTGGGAAGAAATAAATAATTGGTAGTATATTTGCATTAGCGTAGAAAATGCTTCTACGCTATTTGTTTTATAGCCCATGCTTAAAAAAAGTATTTTATTTTTAGTATTTTCATTGTTGGGAAGCTCCATAATGGCTCAGCTTACTATTTCTAGCCCGCTCAATAATGCAGTATATCAAAGAAATGGAGCAAGCCAAGCTAATTTAATTATTAATGGCTTGTATAGTCAAGATATAGTTACTTCCATTCAAGCTCGACTATTAAACCCCGTGGGTAATGTGCCAATTCTTGGTTTTGATTGGACCATAATAGTCCAAAATCCAACAAAAGGCGTATTTTCTGGACAATTAAGCCAAGTCCCTGCTGGATGGTATATTTTAGAAGTTCGAGCAGTTAAGTCGGGTGTTTCGGTTGAATCAGCTTCTATTAACCGAGTTGGAATTGGAGATGTTTTTATGATTGCAGGCCAATCTAATGCGCAAGGATGGTTTGGAGGAAATGCAGTAGGGGCAGATAGTGAAAAAGTAGTGACTCATAATAACATTATGTATTGCAGTAATGAAAATATTCCATTTCCTAATTTTAGTCAAATTGTTGCTTCATCAAAGTTATCTACTGCTGCTAGTGCTGACAGAGATGCTTGGTGTTATGGTAAATTAGGCGATAATATCGTATCAACAACTGGATTTCCTGTTGCCTTTTTTAATTCAGGTTCTGCAGGGGCTTCATCTGAAAACTGGAAAGTTAGCTCGGATGGAAATGCTACCAATAATATTTATACTGGACAGCAATTATGTTCTCATCCAGATGAAAACAAAGGAAGGCCTTGGTCAATAGGTATGCCTTATTATAATTTTAAAAAAGGACTTAATCTATATAATTCCATTTTTGGTGCACGTTCTGTTTTATGGCATCAGGGAGAATCAGATAGAAATATTGGAGTAAATCAATCTACTTATCAAGATAATTTAACCTATGTGATAAATAAGTCTAGAACTGATTATTCTAACAATTTGGCTTGGGTAATATCAAGAGTTTCCTATGAACAGCAACAAACATCTGCTCCGGTAATTGCAGCTCAAACCAATATGCCTAATCTTTTGAGTAATGTGTATTTAGGACCTGCAACCGATGATTTAAATAATAATACAAAGGCTGGTTCAAGAGATGGTCTAGACTTGCATTTTAATAATCAAGGCCTAATTGACCTTGCAAATCTATGGTCTAATTTTTTAAATCCTACTTTTTTTACGAACTCAACTCCTGTAATTGCTAATACGCCCCCCCAAG
>JANOMP010000102.1:0-15841 GCA_031420365.1 Cytophagaceae bacterium | reverse complement strand
TTGTTAGCCTTACTTTTGCGTTTCGACGCACCGCAGGTATGCCTGTCCAATTGAAAAAAGCCGAATGTCGGACCAACTGGAATGCCAGCTCAGCCAAAAACACTCACAAAAAAAAATCCTGACTGGCCGTCCGCCATGAATTTTTAAATTAATTATCTAGCTATTAGTAACTTAACTTGCTTAAAAATTTTCATACGGACGGTCCGAATATATTCGGAATGAGATTAATGGAACAATGTTTATTTGTTTTCTAAAATATTTCACAATTGAATATTTCTCCACTCTAAATCCTGTAATGCCTTAATAATTATATTTTAGCGTCACCAGATAATTTATTTTATATCCCTAGTTTAATTTAGTTCGAAAAGAAAAGAATTTTTTGCTTTTTGTTCTAATCTTATATTTGTCAATACTATTCTTTGCACGGGTCTATTGTCCCATTTAGTTTTAAAACTCTCATATTCCATACCTTCTGTTGAAGGAATTTCTTTACTTACTGTCCACGATTTTGGGTCGTATTTTATGGTTAGCATTTGTTTTTTAGGTGAATTTAGAATAATTTTTCCCGAAACCGAAAGATCTATGTCGCAGATGGTCATTAATACTTGATCTAAGCTTTTTGGTTTTTCTTTTAAATTATATTCATCAGTAAGTGTAATATGATTTTTCAGAAGATCTAAGGTTACGTTTCTACTCCATTTTATTATTCCTGCATTAGTATCATAGGCTTTTTCTATATCCAAGTTTAAAGATACTTCTTTTTCAGTAATAGTATTTTTTGCATTTAGTGCTTCAAACTCTCTTCCAGCTTTTTGTCCATATCCATTTACTATGGGCAAGTTATGATAATTTGATTGTGTAAACCAAAGATCATAACGTTTGGAAGAAAAGGTTCTTGCAGTATAATTTCCTCTGCCTGCATCTATAATTATTGGCTCTCCATTTGCATAGATAATAAAATCACCTACATCGTTATGATTGTGGCTTTCGGCATTGTGACCACCATGAGTAGCTAAATATAAACCGTTTTTGGTATGAGCTGTTAATACTTGAATATCACTTATATAATTTACTCCTTCCGGTTTATATGGCGTAGTTTGTTTAGGGATACTGTTCCTAAAAATTAAGTTATCCATTGTTCTCATAACCATTCTACCAGAAAGAGAAACATCCTTATTATATTTTGAAAAAGCCCATTGACCCATAACCATCATTTTATCATCTTTTATGGCTTTTCCAAACCTATACAACATTAATCCATCTGGAGAGCCAACCTTCGGGTCGGCATCTGCAAAATTTACAAAGTAATTTTCAGAAATATGCATTTTGTAAATATATGATGCCATGTTTTTAATTAATGGTTCATCATAAATATTTATTTTGTCGTTTGTAGCTTTTCTAACTTCTTCTAAACAATCAAACACAGAGGCTCCTGCAGCAAACCAATAACTTGGGCCCTCGTCACAGCCTCCATCATCACCCAAACCATTGAGATAGGCATCTAAGTGAAATAAATAATCTTTTACATTGGAAATGCGTTCTTTTTCATTTTTTTCTAAGCATAGATTTGCCATTAGTAAATTGGATACAATCCAAGGATTCCAATTATTTACTGTTTTTGTTCGGCTCAAATATCCGTAGTTTTCCAATTTTTTTATGGGTTGCAAAATTCTTCTATTTGTTTCGAAATAGATACGTTTTCTAATTAAAGTATTAATTTTATCCATTTTTTCGCCTACCAAATAATCTGTCAAGCCCAAAATAGCCGCAGTTTCGGCTGCAAATAGATCAACAATTGGGTTTTCTGGATCTGGCAATCCTGTACTGCTTATATGAGCAGGTACTCCCCAAAAGCTTTCCTCGCATATTGCCCAAGTTAAGTTTAGAATTTTTTCTGTAAAACGTTCTTTGTTTTCGATACTTTCTGCTAAGGTCAAGGCCATTAGTTGATTTCTGCGACCAAAAGATGCTTTTGCATGCCTTTCTCTATCTCCAGATCTTGTAAAATCCATTGCCATAGATGCAGTTATTTCAGCTATTGTTTGATTATTGGCATCTTCCCCTTTTTTTATTATAAAAGTTAATTGTTCTGGGCTTAATACCGAAGCCCAATCTGAACTTGATTTTGGATATGGCTTCCACAGGTTTAGTGGAATTAGATTTTGCGAAATAAATTCTAAAGAATATTTTTTCATTAGAATGTTTCTTTGAGTTACTTGTCCATAGACATTTATACTAAGAAGAAACAAGGCCGATAAAATAATTTTTTTCATAATTTTTTTTCAATTATAAATTTTAATAACGATCCATCATATCTAAAACTCCACGTACATAGCCAACAGATTCAGATAAGCCACCTTCTGCATTATCAGCATCGTTTTCATATTCTATACTGACAATTTCCTTATAATTAATATTTTTTAACGTCTTCATTACTTTAGGAATATCTATAACACCTCTTCCAATTTGAACGGGTTTATTTTTTTCTGTTATGCCATCTACATCTTTGAGGTGCATGTCAAATATCCTATGCCCGTATTTTTTAAGTGATTCGATGGGATCCATTCCTAGTCTCACTACATGGCCAATATCTATACAAAGACCGATTCGACTATCTAATTTTTCAATTTTTTCAATTATAGTAGCAGGAGTAGGATAAACTTTGTCGCCCGGTCCGTGATTATGTATAGCTAAACGGATGTTTGTATCTTTTACGTATTTTTCAACAAATGGGAGCAACTCGTGATTTGGAACTCCAATAATCATTTGCATACCAGCTGCCTGAGCATATCTAAAAGCATTTTTTACTTCAGCTTCATTTTTCATATAAATTACGCCACCCCCATACACATTAAGTCCTGCTTCTTTTATTTTAGAAATAGTTTTTTTGATTTCCTCATCAGTTGATTCCAAATCAAGGTGAATGCTTTTAAGTGCTATATCTTTAATATTAAGCCTCTTACTTATGTCGATGAGTTGCTGAACGGAATATTTTCTCAGCGTATAGGAAGCAAGTCCTATGGTGAGTTTTGGGTTTGACTTTAGTTTTTGGTTTGAAGATAAGGGTGCCGCTAAAGCGGCTAATCCTAAATTCTGTATGAAAGTTTTTCTAGATAGTATCATAATTTTATTTAATGTTATTAAAAAGTAAATTTATTTGTTCCAAGCTTCTAAAGGTAAATATTTTTTAGTAGTTTTTATGTCTATGGTTTCAGGGATTAGCAAAACCTCTATAGAAACCACTGAATTAGGAACTATTTTTAATTCAAAAGTTATTTTTGAGATTCCAGGATTGGGAGCGTCATAAGAATTGTAAGGTTCTGCAAGTTGGGTCTTTAAAGAAATATTACTTGGGGAAGCTATTTTTAACACAAGTTTTTTATCATTTTGGCTTAGTTCGGCTGTTCCGTCAGAATTAATTTTAACTTTTGCGGGGGTCATCATGGTCCAAGTTAAAGTTGTTTCTTTTTCCGATCCCAAAATTTCATCTTTTACTAGCACATATTTTTGATCTACAATAGCCACTCCGCGTTTAGCCGATTTTACTTTGTTTTTATACAATTCTGTAAGATCGGTACTAGCATTCAAGAAATTTGGATTTTTAGCGGAACCTTTGACGCTTGCGTAGCCTTCTACTATTTGAAATTCATTATCGAATGCAAGTGTGCTATGTGCTAAATTATTGTAACGATACACTTTCCATCGCTCAGAATCTTGTTCTTTTCCCCAGAGTTTTACACCTTTGGCTTCAAGCGTCTCGTATTCTTGCATACCCAAATCCATAGACCACCGTTCGCCATTTGCATCCATCACAAAAGAGCCAACATCCATATGAGCATGATTTACTGAAGGAGAGCCAGCCTTTAATCCTACATAAATTGCATCGGGTTTTGAAAAGGAGGTTCGCATCATCGCCACTGGGCTTTTACCTTGCCCGATCCATATTTTTTCAGTTGGGGCACCTATTCTATCTAATTTTAGGTCTTTTCCCCAAATCATTGCGGCTGGCAAAATTCTATTTTCTTTCATTTTTGAGTCATCGTCCAAATAGTTTTTTTCGTTGAATAAAAGACTATTATTTTTTGTATTATTGGCAAACCAAAACATGGCAGCATTTAGGCCAGTACCCCCGCTTGCATCTGAATAGTTGAAGCTTTTTCCGGATGTGCCAATCATATTTTGAAAGTAAGCTGCGGTTTTTTGAAAACCTGTATCTATTTGGTTGTCAATTATTTGTAGTTTTTGTAAGGCACTTAAAAACAATACATGAAAGCTCGTGCCGTAACCCCAATACCCGTAACCTTCCGGGTAAGCACCATCAGGATTATAGTCTTCCAAAGGTAATTTTATTGATTCTTTTGCACGGTCAATGATTTGTTTGGAAAGAGTTGGATTGTCCTCGTATGTCGCCAAAGCGCCATAAACCATGCCTGCATTGCAAACCTGATTCCAATTATGGCTAGCCTTCAACCACGAATTATATTTACTGTCAAGCGAAGGTTCAATCCCTTTTTTTAAAATTGCGTCTTTGATTATTTTGCGAGAATTTTCTGATAAGTCATCAAAAAGCCAGTCATAGCCGATTGCAACCGCCAAAGTCATTTCGGCAACATCAAGAAAATGACTAGGATTCCAGTCTGAGAATTGAGAAACTTTCAATAATTCGGATTCACAACGGACTAAATATTTTTTGTCTTTTGAAACTCGATAAGCGTATGAAAGGTAAAAAACTCTTCGTAAGCATTCCCTCGATTTGTCTAATAACCGCCGACCGATTTGTATACGTTCCAAATTAGGTAAATTGATAATTATGTTGCTTTCATCAATAATTGTTTGATGAATTTTTGCCCAATTTTTATCATTTTTAATGTTTTCAACAATTATGTTTTCTTCATTTTTTAATAATAAAATCCTTGGGTGATTAGGTAGATTTTGTGAAAATGCTTTAAAAAAAGCACAAATAGACAGAATAAACAGGGTTTTTTTCATAGTTTTCGTATTAGTTATACAATTTTCGGTAATTATTATTTTTTAAAACTTAAAAGCCAATCAGTAAATTTATCTTCCTCAGAAACTTGATTTTTAAATTTGGTTTCAAATATATTTTCAATTGCTTTATCATATTTTTTTGTCAAAATCAAAAGCGGAATTCCTTCGGAAGGATCCCATATTTTTCCTGGTTTGTAAAATTCGTCACCCGATTTCCACCTTTTTTTATCTAAACCAACGGTAGTATTTATCCATTCTTTGTGTATTTTTTCGCCTCTAAAATAGGGCTTTAAAAATTCCAAACAATTCGAAATACTTGCATTTTTGAGGCTTTTTTTGTGAAATAAGTCTATGTCCAAAAGCTTTGTCAAATAATTTACTTCCATGAAAGTAATCAGACAATCTACATGATAGTGCATGGCATCACGCCTAATTAAATCTTGGGTTTTGCCATCTGGAAGTATGGCGTAATTGAGCAAAGTATCTATTTTTTGTAAGGCAAAATCTTTGAATTTTGAATTTTCAAGAGCAATTCCTCCTAATAAAATTAGCTTGGCTCGTTTTACATGCCGATTGCTCGAACCCGAATTTGGATTCCAATTTTCGATTTGTTTTTTAGCAATTTTGTCTAACCATTTTTCTATAACTTCATTTTCATCGTCCGAAAGTACTGATTTGACTGTTTCGTATGCATAAAAACAAATAGCTAGTTTATTTTCATTTACATCGTTACCGGTCGGTTGATATGTTTTTGCCCAAGAAAGTAGAAAAGCCTTTGTTTTTTGTGCATAAATGTGGTTTTGAGTGAATATATAAGCCCAATTTAAATAGTAAATGCTTTTTAAGTCTTTCAAATGTGCCGAAGATTCAATTCTTTTTGGGTTGTTACTCATGAATCCTTCATAAAAAATACTATCAATCGGGTTGGGATTTTCTTTTAAATGCCGTTTTGCATTTTCTAAAATCTCCTTTTTAAAAAATTTAGCTTCACTTGATTGATTGTTTGAAAGTGCTTTTCTTTCTTTATCATTAAGCCAAATCAAATGAGGCGGATTGAATTCTACAAATGTATTCTGTGAAAATACAAATGTGATTTTCAAAAAAAATACCAGTATGAAAGGATGTTTTCTCATTTATTCAATTTCATGCCTTTAAAGCCTTGTTTCAATAAAAAATATTTTAAAATTTTACATGTAAGGGTTTTTCGAGATTGTGTTTCATTTTGGTTGGTAATTTAAAAACTTTTCCATTTTTATTCGCAAAATAAAATGATGATTCCGATTTTTTTCTACCATGCCCATCTGCCCAAAAAGCATAAAAATCAGGATGAGTATTAATCGGTTTTCGAGGATAAGAATGATTATATTGGCTATTTTTTGTAAGTTGTTTAACTTTTTTCCATGTTTTTCCTTCATTAATACTTTCCCACAAAACGACTTCTCCACCTGTATTATACGCTTGTGGCGAGGGCTCTGTTGGGGCGATTGTTCTCCATTTTCTCCCCTCCAAATAAAGTGAACCCATATCATAATTATGGTCAGTAGTTGTTATTTCTTGAAAATTCCAATTACTATTTTTCCAATGAGCCAATCGCAAAGTGTATGGGGCATTTTGTGGTCCGGGGTCTGGACCTTTGCTTGTGATATAGAGAATAACTGGGTTTCCTGATTCATCAAATTCAAGGTCATTTATGTAAACATTTAAACCTTCTTTCTGATAATTTTTTACCAACGAATTATTGTTTATTTCAGATAATGGTAGGGTAATATTTTGATTATCTACAGTTTTCCAATTGATTCCAAAATCAGTAGTTTGTAAATAATATAAATTTGTCCTAAAATCAAGCCCTGCGGCGTTTTCAGTATTTGGATGAAAATTAAATGTCGTGGCTACCTTCTTACCCTGTATTCCGCTTGTTTGATAATGCCCTTCTTCAATAATGCCTAAATCCTTAATTTCCGACCAATCCTTGCCATTTTTACTGGTAATAAAGCCTATTGTTCTTCTCTGTTTATTTTTGCCAAATTTTAACATTCCATTTTCATAATGGGTCATCAAACCTAAAAAACTATTATTCTGTTGGTAATAAATTTGAAAATACGAGAAGTTGTCAAAAGGTATTTTTTGATTATTTTCAATTCTTGTTGCCTCAATTTTTTCAAATTCAGAAATATCAAATGGTTTTTTGCTTTTATGAATGTAAGAAGGTCGCTCGACCCCGTGCGAAGTTGAGAATATCCATATAAATCCATCATTATCAATATTTAATACAGGGTTGTCATGTGCATCGCCCGTTTTTTTATCTAAAATAATTGTAGGCTTTGATACCATTTTTGTTTGATGGTCGAAATATGCAATTTCATGCAAAAGGCTTGGAATCGAATCTTTTGAAGCACCTCCAAAACAGAAAAAAGTTTTTTTGGCCTTCTTCGAATAGACTGAAAAAGGATAATGATTGGCGGGATAAGTACCTAATCCGCCACTGTATTTATGCACATACTCGTTTTTTGTATTACCAATATGATACCAAATACCTCTAAATCCGTCATCTTTTTGACTATAGGCTTCATGAGAAAGTATGAAGCTTAGTAATTGAAATAGGAATATTTTTTTAAGCATTTTATTGATATCAAAAATTTAGTTTAGTTTGATTTTCTCTGAATTTTTAAAAATAGTTTCGTCGTATTCGATTCCTAGACCTGCATTCGTGCTTTAATAGTTTTATTGCCTTGCTCTACAAACTTCATTCCTTCAAAGGCCATTTCTTCAGGTGTTTTAAAACCATTTTTTTTTCTTCTGCCATAAGATCCATAAACTGCTTTTTTCTTTAGCATATTATTACCCAGAAGTTTAGAAACAGGCTTTTTCAAAATTCTACCTTTCAAGTTCCAAAGTGCGTTGTCAATGCCTGCCACAGCTTCTGGATATATTCCTGTGCTACCATTTTCAAATCCTTCAAAAATCATTTGATGCCATAAGTATTCTGAATCGAAAGGGTCATACCCTATTAAGACAGGTTTCAAAACTTTTTCAATAAATTTACCTATGATTTGGGTAGATTCGTGGTCTCCTTCACCCCAACTGCTAATTCCTGCATCGGTTACAACTTTTACATAAAATGCATTAGAAAAGACATAGGGTTTTATTTTGGTTATTTTTATACCAGTATTTTTTACGCTATTTTGGGCTGATAGCTCATTTTGGAAAAGAGCAGTAGCAATAATGCCAGCGAATATATTTTTTAAAAATTGTTTTCGTTTCATGAAAATTTGTTTTAAAAAAATTATGCCACGCGTTTAGAATACGTGGCATATGTAAAAAAGACAAAAAATAATGTTTCAACAGTACCTATTTATTGCCAACCTGGATTTTGCTTTATAGAAGGATTTTGTGCCAAAGAATTTAATGGTATTGGCCACAGATAATGTTTGGCCTCATCAAAATCTGGAGTGGCAAAATCTGAACCTGCATAAGGTTCCAAATACTCTTTTCCACTAACAGGGTCTTTAAATAATCTAACGACTGAACCGGCGTACCTTATTTTTTGAGAGGCATTCATTGCAAGCCCTAGTGCTTTTTTCCTTAACTTAGCACCTTGCTTCCATCGTCTTAAATCCTCATAACGAAAACCTTCGTTAAACAACTCAATTCTTCTCTCTCTTCTGATTTCGGCTAAAATTGGTGAAACTCCATCAACAGTGTATCTAGGATCTACAGGGACTTTATCCAACTTTAAATGCGGCATTTTTACTCTGTCCCTTAGTTTATTTATAGTTAGGTCTAAATCACCTTGAGTAATTTTACCCAACTCGGCTTGCACTTCGGCATAAATTAAAAGTGCTTCTGCAAATCTCAGCGTAATAGCAGGAGACTCTGCAGTATTGAAAGCCTTTCCAATCATATCGTCTGCATTATAATTTTTAATTACATGATATCCAGTATTTGATATTCTACCACCAGCCATACCATTTAGTCTTGGATACGCTCGCCCATCATTTAAATGAAACTTATATACTGCCGCATCACTTGGGTGAAGAATAGTCTGACGCATCCGAGGATCTCTGTTTTCAAAAGAGTCTTCTATTTTATCATCTCCTTTATAAAGTGGTGAAAGAGTAATAGGAAGTCCATCAGTACATAAATAATCTTCAACAAAATCTCTAGTGGCTCCTCCATGATACTCAAAATAACTTTGAACATGGTTTGTTATTACTCCAAGTGTATATTTTCTCCAATACATCACTTCTGGATTGCCTGAAAGGGTTATTGCCCGCATATACGAATTATAATCTGTAGTTGGATTTCCAGTATTAAATACACGATACGGACTCTTGTCAATCAACTCTTTAGAAGCACTCGCAGCGGTTTGTAGGAATTTATCCCCTCCGGCTATTCCGTGATATTTTCGCCAAGTTCCTTCGAATAAACATACTCTAGCTTGTACTAATAAAGCACACCAACGATTTATTCTACCTGGAGCACCTCCATCGCCCCAGCTATCGGGCAAGTTTTTAGCAGCAAAAGCTAAATCGTCAAAAATTTTGTCCATTGCTTGAACACGAGGCATTCTCGCTGCAAATAGCTCTTCTGATTTTGTATCAAGCTCTTTTTCAATATATGGCACATCGCCATACTTACTTACCTTATCGGCATAAAACCATCCTCTAAAAAGACGTGCTTCACCAATGTACCTGTTGCGTATAGCATCCGTTACTTTTGCTTTACTATAGTTAGCCAAACCAATATTTAAAGCACGAACAAAGTTCCAACCCCGATACCCATAATTGTCGGGATTAACCGTGGCTATATGTTTTCCTGCTCGTATTTGAGCATAAAAATTATGGCGAGGATGAACAGAAGTGGCATTGTCGCTCAGTTCGTCCAAATACCAAATACTAAGGAAATTACTGTTAAATCCTTCGTCATGTCCCATCATAATTGGCACATTGTTATCGTTTCTTGCTAAATTGTAATAACTATTGTTGTACACAGCTAGGTCGCTTTCTGTATTCCAAAAGGTTTCAGTGGTGATAGAATCTAAAGGATATCGTTCCAAAAAATCATCGTTACAACTCGAGCTAACGAAAAGTATGAGTAGGAATACAATTAGTATATTTTTCATTTGAAATTACGTTTAAAGATTATAAAGATAGGTTAATGCCAAAAGTAAATAACCGTTGCATAGGGTACTCTATAGCTCCACTTTGAATAGCTTCGGGGTCAAGAGGCTTTCTAAGTTTGGTAAATTCCCAAAGATTGGCTCCAACCACAAAAACCTGAACATTGTTCATAGCAATTTTCTTAGAAACTGCAATTGGTAAATCATAGCCAAATCGTAAGTTTTTCAAACGCATATACCCTGCATTTTGTAAGAATCTGGATTGCACGATTTTGTTTTTTCCATCATTGGTAGAAACGTGTGCTGCCGGAAAATAGGCATTGCGATTATCTTCTGTCCAGGTATCCGTAATATAATAACGCTCCACATGACCTGCATTGAATGGGAAAAACCACGTCCAGTTTCCAGCAGATGGCCAAAAGTCTTGACTACCAATTCCTTGCAAAAATACATTTGCATGAAAATTTTTCCATCTCACACTACTGTTAATTCCAAAAGAATATCGAGGCGTGGAATTACCAATAATTTTACGATCGCCTGGATCTGTTATAGTATTAGCTCCAAAACTAATTATTTTGTCTCCGTTTAAATCAGCATAATGAATATCACCGGCTCTCCAATTGTTTCCCAATCTTGTTTGATTTGCAGCAGAATTCACTTCGTCTGCGGTCTGGAAGATTCCAACGGTTTCAAATCCCCATATTTCACCGAGCTTTTGGCCTACTCGAAAAGTATTGTTTATAGCTCCTGTAGGGTTAGAAAACTTAGTGATAGTTGCTGTAGCATCGGCTAAAGCAAGTGTTACATCATAACTAAAGTTTTTGCCTTTACTATCTTTCCAAGTTATACTGGCTTCCCATCCTTTGGTGCGTAAATCAGCTGCATTTTCTTTGGGAGCATTTGTACCTAATAAATCAGGGTAAAGTACATTCATTAGCATATTTTTTGTGTCTCTTGTATAAACATCAAATGATGCATCCAATTTATTATTCCAAAGTGAGATGTCTAATCCTATGTTTTGTGAAACAACAGTTTCCCATGTAAGACCAGGACTTACTAAACCCGGAGCTGAAACAAATGGAACCATTCCGCTTCCAAATTGATAAGGAGCACGTCCTGCTCCAAAAGTGGCTAGGTATGGATAATATTCTTCTCTTCCGTCGTTTCTAAGCGTTTGATTTCCTAAGGTTCCGTAGGATGCTCTAAGTTTTAAGTTAGATAGCCAAGAAACATCTTTCATAAACGACTCTTCGCTAATTCTCCATCCTGCAGATACTGAAGGGAAAAATCCAAATCTAGTATCCGTCGGAAAACGGGAGGAACCGTCGTATCGACCGTTTAGTTCTAACAAATATCGCTCATCAAAATTATATGCTAAACGATAAAAAGCTCCTCTTAATGAAAAATGTTCTTCGGCACCAAAAGTTTCTTGGATACCAATTGTTGCACCAATATTTGGAATCAAAGGAGTAATTAATCCTCTGGCGCGTGCTCCTGTGTATCTAAAATTGGCTGCTTCTTGGTTAAAACCCGCTAAAAGGTTTAAGCCGTGTTTCTTAGGTAAAAATGGGAAAGAATAATCACCATAGATATTCAATACATTATATCTATTAATTCTACTTTCATTTCTTACCCAATCATCGCCACTGAATCCATTGCTAATTGGCCTAGGGTTTCTTAAATCTGCGGAAACTACATCTACTTTACTTTGCACGTCTTTATATTCACGCAAAAAAGCATTGTGAGAATATGATCCAATGATCTTTAAACCATTTATAGGTGTCAAAGTCAAACCTTGGGTTAACCACAAGTCGTTATTCGTAAAAGTTTCACGCCCACCATCTAAAAGATATGGGAACCAGTTAGTTCCTTCAAAATACTTTCCAATAAGGGGTGCATATTGTTCTCTATCTCCCTGTACTTGATAAAAAGGTAAATCAGGAAACTGGATAGGCTGAATAGGGTTAACCCGTGCGAGTGTATTGATATTTACATCCCAGTTATAAAAGTGGGGTTTATCACTGTTCTGTTGATTAAATATTACCTTTTCGTTTAAGGTTAGCCATTTATTTATTTTAAAATCGGCTTTCATCATTAAATTATAACGCTTAAACTTTTCATTATTAGCGGGTTTAATATAACCGTCTTTACTTAAATGGCCCAATGAAAGATAATAACTGCTTTTTTCAGAACCTCCAGACACCGAAACATCATGTTGGTGTGTTGGGGCAAAATCAGTCATAATTTGGTTTTGATAATTGTTATACCCGTAATAACGTAAATCGCCATTAAAAACTCCCCATGCATTTTCGTTGGTTGGATTCTCTGACCATCTTTTTGTCTTCTCCAAATAATCAGCGTCATAAGCTGGTACGCCATTTGTGCGGATTTGAGCCCTATTTCGAGCGAGTACAAATTCGTATGGATCAGTAACGACATCCATGTTAAAAATAGGCTTTGCCAAAGAAAATTGAGAGCTAACATTTACTTGAACTTTACCTGCTGAGCCAGACTTGGTTTCAATTAAAATAACACCAAAGGCAGCTCTTGCTCCATATACAGCAGCAGCAGCAGCATCTTTTAGTACTGATACGCTTTTTATATCATTGGGATTGATACGGTTTATGTCCATTGGCACGTTGTCAACTAAAATAAGAGGAGACCCACCATTGATAGATTGAAAACCACGAATGTTGAAAGTTGGAGATACCGAAGGGTCCCCATTTCTAACGTTTACATTGAGGTTGGGAATTACCCCTTGCAATGCCTCTCCTGTATTTGCAATTGGACGGCTTTGAATTCTTTCTGATGTAGCTATTCCCACAGCCCCTGTTAAATTTACTTTTTGCTGAGTACCATAACCCACTACCACTACCTCTTGGAGTGCTTTGCTATCAAGATTCATAGACACTTTAATATAACTTTGATTACCAACCCTAATTTCTTGAGCTTCATAACCAATAAATGAAAATGCAAGAATTGCATCTCCATCAGGCACTTCGATAGAAAACTTTCCGTTTACATCGGTGTTGGTGCCTTTTGTGGTACCTTTAATTTGTACACTAACACCCACCAATGGTTCTCCAGAAGTTTCTTTCACTTCTCCATTTACTTTAAGTACTACAGCAGCAAAACTATGTTGAATAGTAAGTAAAGTAATCCCAAAAAACAAAGCAAGTAATTGACTTACTCGTAGATTTTTTTTCATACGTTTAAAGGATAATTAAAAGGTTAATAAAATAATTAAGAATAAATTTATTATTAAAAAAATTGCTAAATAATACAGTTAAATTCCAAATTAATAAAAAAATTATTTAGTACTTTTAATAGAAAAATTATAAACAAAATTAGGTATTTTATTTATAATTTTTTGATATTTTTGTGCTAATAATTAGTATTTTTTTGACTACATTAGTGTTTCTTTTGACTACATTAGTGTTTTTTGATAAATCACAAGTTTAATCTTTTAAAAGTAATATTCAAATAATTGTCAAAATAATACTATTACTCATAGAAAAATGATTAATTAAACCAGATTATATCTAAAAGTCCATTCAGGGTAGAAAACCTTTTGGAGCGTAATAATTAAATTTAAAACGAAACTAAATTTCAAACTTTTAAATAGTATTTTAAACTATTTTTGGATTAGTCTTTTTGAAACAAAAAATAATGAAACTATTTTTCTACTTTTGATTGTACCTTAAATCCGCAGGCAGTATATAAAAAGGAAAAGCTTAAAAATCAATGAATAAAAGCTTTTTTCTTACCCTAAATTGCACTATATTTAGTGAAATCTCTGACAAGATTGTTAGCTACTTATGATTATACTGATATTAGCAATGAATAAATTTTAACCGATAACCAAAAACGGATAACCGATAACGGATAACCAAAAACGGAAAACAGATAACAGACAACAGATAACAGACAACGGAAAAAGGTCTTGTTCTTGCATATGTCAAGGCTCTTAGATGTACGCTTCGAAAAATACTATCGACTGGGGATTAAATTATACAAACTGTAGTACAAAAAAATACCAATATGAAACAATTGCTTTTCATTTTTCTTATGCTAATTTCTTTAGAAATTTTTTCACAAAATACAGTAAATCAAATTGTTATTGATGAAAGCAGCAATTCAGAAACCATCATTCAGGCCATCAAAATCGACAGTGTATGGGCAGGCCACCCTGTAGGTTTCTGCCTGTATTCCCATGGAAACCGCCAGTACATTGCCTATTATAATACCAACCGCAACATAGTGGTGGGTCAAAGAAATCTGGATGAATCTGAATTTCAACTACATATTCTTCCCGCCACTACTCGCGAAACAGCAGGTGGAACAAGCACAGTATTAGGCTGGGATAGTCATAATTTTGTGACACTTGGTATAGACAAAGAGGGTTTTATTCATCTTTCTGGAAATGTACATGCAAACCCAATCACCTATTTCAAAAGTACTAAACCCAACGACATTACAACACTGAAGCAGCAATTTGAAATGGTGGGAACGGAGGAAAAACGCACCACCTATCCGCATTTTCTGCTTTCCCGCGAAGGTGAATTGCTCTATCATTACCGCGATGGTGGAAGTGGTAACGGTAATGAAATCTATAACACATATAATTGCGAAACCAAATCTTGGAAACGCTTACTCGACACACCGCTTACTGATGGACAGGGTTTGATGAACGCCTACCAAGCACAACCCACCATCATGAAAGATGGCAATTACCACATGTACTGGGTTTGGCGTGATACCCCCGACTGTTCTACCAACCACGACCTTTCGTACATGAAAAGCCCAGACCTTAAAAACTGGTTCGATGCTTTTGGAAAACCCATTCAGCTACCTGCTACACTCAGTCAGAAATCGTTGATTGTTGACCCAATTCCTGTAGAAGGAGGTATTATTAACCTATCCGTAAAACTTTGTCTGGATGAAAAAAACGACCCTGTTTTTGTTTTTCACAAATTTGATAAAAATGGAAATACACAGTTATTTTCGGCTCAAATTCAGAATAAAAATTGGGTTTACCATCAAATCACCAAGTGGGACTACCGATGGTTTTTTTCTGGAAATGGAAGTATAAACAGTGAAATTCTGTTAAAAGGCTTTCGGAAGCGAAATGATGGAAATTATGAAGTAGATTTTTGGCACATAAAATACGGAAATGGAACTATTTTGCTCAACAGTAAATTTGAAAACATCGGGAAGGTACAAAAACCTGAACCTTTGAATACAAGTTTGAAAGTGGAAGGAAATTTCCCAGGATTGCTGATTCAGACCTCAGAAGATATGGGTGATTCAGACAAAGTTGGAGGAAGATACATTTTAAAATGGGAGACCATAAAAAGAAATCGTGACCGTGCCCCCGAAAAACCTTGGCCTGGACCAAGCCAGTTGTATTTGTTCAAACTTTTATGATTCAATTTCTTCCAAAAATCCTTACCTATTGGATATATTGATAATCTGATATCTGTAACAACCTTTAGTTAGTGTTTTGGTTGTGATTTGCTTTCGTCCGGTATGCCGTACCACATTGATATTCTGAGATTAGCAATGAATAAATTTTAACTAAAAACAGAAACGGATAACAGATAACAGATAACAGATAACAGACAACAGACAAACTGACAACAGATAACAGATAAACCAAAAACAAAATGTATTTATTAGGAATAGATATTGGAACATCTTCAATTAAAGCATCGGTCGTTGATGTTCAAACAA
>JANOMP010000101.1:0-5814 GCA_031420365.1 Cytophagaceae bacterium | reverse complement strand
CTGCTTTAAGTATTGGAATGAATAATACATGGTTTAAAAATCATGGATTGTTTGGACTAACCGAAAATTACAAGAAATTGCACAGTAATCCAATCTGAGGAAACCGCCGTACACGTGAGTACATACGGTGGTGTGAGAGGTCGACAAAGATAATTTTATTTATTATCTTTGTCTCCTACTCGATTAGGGTGGGCTGAAGAACAGATGTTTAACCCACATTGTTCAGTACGCTCGAAATGTTCGGTTAAAAAATAATATTTTCATGTGATATTGATGTTTTTCGATAAATATTAGTTTTTTTTGAACTGATGAAGGAGCTATATAATTGGTAGTAAACATTGTAGGTTTTTTATTTTTTCAATTGTATCTAAATCAAAATGCTTAGAAATATAAAACCTCACACAAAAACAAACGCATTATCTTTTATAAGCTTGCCATTTCTTAATTCAATGCCGCAAAAATATTGCATAGCATAATCTGTATTCAGTCTTTTTAATAGCTTTTGGTCACTCAAGCAAGTGTAGTGCTTTAATATCATGGTGCAACCATACCCCGACCATCCAACAGCTTCATAGGACCTCGTTTATTCTTAGAAAGTTTAAAACTAGCCGAAATAGCATCCCAAGGTATAGTCTGATATAGTTTTCCTAAATCAGTGTGGTTCTTGAAAAAATTAAATTTATGAGAATATAGAGAGTCTAGCGAAAACAGTGTATTTTCGATTTGTAATTATAGTTTAGTAGCTATAATTTACAAAAAAAAGTCTCAAATATTCAATTTATTTGAATTATTTCGAAACTTTTTACTTTTAAAAGTCTGATAAATAATCACTTAAAACTTCAAGTAGACCCAAATTAACCTTGTAATTTTGATGAGGTAGACAAAACATGAATGCATTACTGTGACGGTGGTCTTTTTACAATTTGATTATTGGTTTGATGGTGCAATTATTTTAGATTTTATTTATTTACAAGAATTTTACTCTTTATTTTATTTAAATAATCCTAATAATAAAGGTATCAGTTAATAAGAAATTATTATTTGGAAGGTAGAGTTTTTAATATTTAAGTGTATGAAAGAAATGGATTTTTTGAATCATTGTCTATTTAATCATATGCTTAATGAAAGTTTTTATTTCTATGCATACACATTTAAAGCTGAAGCTACTTCTTTTACTCCAATATGAACCATATTAGATAAATGATTTTCAACATTGCTTGCAAAGTCTGGTAACAAAGAAAGATCCGTATCCCAAAGTTCAATATTACTTAGAACAGTATTTGTTATTTCGTTGATATTATTAGAATTCCAAACCTCTTTAAAATAGGGTGCAGAATTGCAATTAATATGATACTTTACACCATTATATTCTCCATAGAACTTTCCATTTTCTTCGGTTTTAACTTTCATGAAAAGTATATAGGCCGCAAAACATCTGGTAAAGTAATGGGGCACAGTTTCAAAAATTTTGTAATAGTTAAGTAGCAAAGGAATGGCTCTAGTCTTCATTTTCATTGTGTATTGCATGGAAATGCTTAACCACTGATGATCTAAATAAGGGTTTCGAAATCTATCCATTACTTCTCTTCCATAGCGTTGAGTTGTTTTTAGATCTAGAATTAAAGGAATAGAAGGCCCCAACTCTGTTAGCATCAAAATAGTAATGTATTTTTCCATCAATATATCATTTAATGCATCTTTTACCAATTTAAATCCCGAGAGAAAAGCCATTGCACACAATAAAGTATGAGGTGCATTGAGTAAGCGAAGTTTCAATTCTCTATATTTTTCAATATTTTTTTCAAGTTTAACACCTTTATCTGTTTCAACAAAAGATAGAATTTCTTCCAGATTTTCACCTTCTATAGCCCAAAGTTTATAAACTTCAGCTTTTATTAGTAATTGGTCTTCATATCCTAGTTCAGCTTTAAATTTTTCAAGTTCTTCTGCATTTGGTTTTCCAGGTACAATTCTATCTACCAATGAACTGCAAAATCTCACCTTAGCTTGAAGCCAAGTTTTAAAATCGGCCCCCAAATTATTTGCCTCAACATGTTTAAATACTAAATCTTTTAAAATACCCCCATTATTAACTATAAGTTCGGTTGGAATAACCACAACTTCTGCTTTGTTGGTTTGAAATCTTCTGAGAAGCCAAGCGGTTAATTTTGCCGGAAAAGAGTTTGGGCAAACCCCCTCCACTCTTTCCTCGATATACTGCAAGCCCACTTCAGTAGTATTGGAGATTACAATTTTCAATTCTTCGTTTTCTGCAGTTTTTAAAATATCCTCCCAGTGCGTGTAGGTTGATAAAACCCTACTAATGCTTTCAATTACTACATTTTCCTCGAATTTTTCTCCATTTTCTAAACCCCTTACTGCAATTGTATATAAGTTGTCTTGAGCTTTGAATTCTGATAGATCTGGCCCGGTGGTTTTAACTATAACAATACTACCATTGAATATCCCCTTTTTATTGGCTTTGTCAATTAAATAATCACATAGACCTCTTAATAAAACACCTGTGCCAAATTGCAATACTTTTTCTGGTAAAGTTGATAATGTTGCTTTGAAATGAATATTAGATTTATTGAGCATTTTCTTTGATTTATTTTAGATTCAAAATTATCTTAATTTTTTTTAAATAAATGGTAAAAAGTTATTTAATACTTATGTTTTTTTGACAACTTTTAAATAATTGTTTGAATATGTATATTAAATAGGTAACGGATTCTGCTTAATTTAAAATAGGCCTTGTAATTGTTATGCAAGCATACTATTTTTGTTTAGTAAAAAGCATGTAATGGAATATAAAATACCAACGATGGCCTTGATGGCTCAAAGTGGACAAAAGCCTGAAATCTTATTTTGGGTTGGATGTGCTGGTTCGTTTGATGACAGATATAAAAAAGTAACAATAGCTTTTGTGAAAATTTTGAATCAACTCAAAATAAATTTTGCTGTATTGGGTACAGAGGAGTCTTGTACTGGTGACCCTGCTCGCAGAGCGGGGAACGAATTTACTTTCCAAATGCTCGCTCAACAAAACATTCAGGTTTTAAATGGTTATGGTATAAAAAAAATAGTTACAACCTGTCCGCATTGTTTCAATACGTTAAAAAACGAGTATCCTGAACTTGGTGGAGAATATGAAGTCATTCATCATTCTACCTATTTACAGCAATTGATAGATGAAGGAAAACTGAAAGTAAGTGGTGGAGTATTTAGAGGAGAGAAAATTACATATCATGATTCTTGCTATTTAGGGAGAGCTAATAACATTTACGAAGCCCCTCGTGAATTAATAAAAGCATTGGACGCAGAGTTGGTTGAAATGAAAAAATGTAAAACTAATGGATTATGCTGTGGAGCAGGAGGAGGACAGATGTTTAAAGAACCCGAAAAAGGTACAAAAGATATAAATATTGAACGCATTGAAGATGCCCTAGCCACTGGTTCTAAGGCTATTGCAGTTGCATGCCCATTTTGTATGGTGATGATATCTGATGGCATTAAAAATAAAGAAAAAGAACATGAAGTAAGAGTATATGATTTAGCGGAACTCTTATGGGAGGGAATGAAATAAAATATTTAAAAATTATATACTGGCATACGACTAAAATTAAAATTTATTAAAAATACTTGTTAAATGACTATTCAAGGTTTATTTTTATGTTTATCAATAAGACCCCCAATGTTTTATTTTTTGGGTCCTGCTGACGTCTATACTTTTGAAAATCGTTGCACCGCCAGGATGCTGGTCTAGTCAAATCTAAAGGGCGTTCCAACAAAAAAACATTCACTAATCGGCACGTCGAATCGAATAAACCTAAAGGGCGGCTCCCTTTAAAATTCGATTATTAGCTATTTAAGGTTTATTAAAAAATTCTCCAAATCAAATTTTTAAAATGGATAAGAAGGGGCGTCCCGATTTTGTGATCAAAGGAATACATTTTAATTTTACTATTTTTCGGACGCCATTAAAAATTATTTATATTTATTTTTCTATTTGCCCTAAAATTTAAAGCTTGGTCTTTTTTTTTAAAATCACAATTTTAATTTTTTTTGACAAATATTTAAAAGGAAATCCACTATATTCATATTTAAAATAATTTAACATTTTGTTTAATATGAAAAACCTTAATTCAAGAAGAGAATTTTTACAGAAAGTTGGTTTAACAGCCTTGGGAATGACTGCTTTTCCAAGTTTTGCTAAAAGAGTAGCAGCCAGCGACAAAGTCAGAGTTGCTCATATTGGCCTTGGCGGTATGGGAAATAGCCATCTCAATTGGTTCTCGGCTTTGCCGGAGGTAGACGTGGTGGGTATTTGCGACTTAGACTCCAATCACCTTAATTCTACAGCCAAAAAGTATTCAGAAAAATATCCAGACCGAAAGCTCGAACTCTTTGACGATTTCCGTAGGGTTTTAGACAGAAAAGACATTGACGCCATTACTGTAGCAACTCCCGACCATTGGCATGCACAGCTAGCCATAATGGCCTTTCAAGCTGGGAAAGATGTTTATGGCGAAAAACCACTTTCTTACAGTGTAAGAGAAGGACAAATGATGTTGGCTGCTCAAAAAAAATATAATAAAATATTTCAGTTGGGTACTCAGATACATGCTGGAGGTAATTATCACCGAGTTCAAGAGATTATCCAGTCGGGGGTTTTGGGCAAAATAAAAACTGTGAGACTTTGGAAAACTGGTTTATCTCCAATTTTGGGACCATCAAATTACCAAATACCGCCTGCTAACCTTAACTATGATATGTGGCTTGGACCAGCACCTTATCATGAATATTCTCCAGAAAGAGTGCATTTTAATTATCGATATTTCTTAGATTATTCCGGTGGCGTTTTTCAGGATTTTTGGTGCCATATTGCAGACGTTGTTTGGATGTCAATAAATCCACAAAACCTTAGAACAGTTTCGGCTAATGGCGAGAAATCGGATGGTGTGGCAGATGCTCCAAAAACCATTGAAATCAAATATGAATTTGAAGATTTGGATTTATATTGGTCTTCTACACCACCCAATTTGTTAGGAGCTGCTTCAAGAGGAATCGGAGCATATTTTGAAGGTGAAAAAGGATCACTAATTTGTGATTATAGTACAAAAGAGATTACAATAAATAACGTTGTGATGTTAGACGTTCCGGAGGTTCCTATTTCTATTATTCGTTCTCCAGGGCATCAACAAAACTTTATTGACTCGGTAAAAAACCGAAACCAACCCGAAAGTAATTTGGCCTATGCAAGAAAAATGACTTTACCTATGCATTTAGGGCTAATTTCTTATAGGTTAGGAAAGCCTTTGTCATGGAATTCAGAAACAGAACGATTTGTTAAAAACAAAAAAGCAAATAAACTCCTTTGGCGTTCGTATCGAAAGCCCTGGAATTTAATTTAAATGATTTCGGATCGTAATTTTCTTTGTTAATTCCAGTATTATTATAAGTTTTTTAAAGAATATTTGCCGCTTTTGGAATTTGTACGTTTAAGTTTTAGCATTATTTATTGTAATAAATCTACTGATGATTGGATTATTGGTTTTGGTATTTTTGATAGGTTATTTGGCAATAGTTTTTGAACACAAAATTTCCATAGACAAGTCTTCAGGTGCATTATTAGTTGGAACTTTATGTTGGACTGTAGTTTCCTTGATTTCTATTAAACCCTAACTCCGCAACGTTTTACGCCGTCTAAGAAAATAAATAGCAAAAAAACCAACACAATGCTTGTTTTGTTGGTTTTTTTGTGGTAATTTTAGACAACCTAAATAGAGTGTTTATGTATCTCCCAGAATGGGC
>JANOMP010000100.1:0-2732 GCA_031420365.1 Cytophagaceae bacterium | reverse complement strand
AACGAGTCGGTTAATCTAACTGTTTTTTTGAGTGTCGGTAATATTGCGATTAGTTTTTTTTATAATGTATTGATAATGAAAGCCATATAATAAAAAGCCGTTTCGGATATTTTTTTTTGCCCAGTTTTGAGTGTCGTTAATTGATTTTATTTGATTAGACAAATATATGTATTCCACTTTACGTCTCCTACTATTTATTTAATTTTTAGCCTGTCTAGTGGGCTCACAATTTTATCAAAACCTTTTGTCGTTACATGGGTGTAAATTTCAGTAGTTTTTGAGCTGCTGTGACCCAGGAGTACCTGTATGTACCTGAGGTCGGTGCCATTTTCTAGTAAATGGGTTCCAAAACTATGCCTGAGCGTATGCACTGTAGCTCTTTTATTTATATTAGCGGCATCTTTGGCTTTATGAAACACATTTTGTATGCTTTTTTCTGAATATTGTCCACCGGTTTGTCCCTCAAATAGCCAATAGCTTGGCCTATACTCTCTATAATATTTCTTCAATATTTCAAGTGTTTTTACTGATAGTAAGGTATATCTGTCTTTTTTTCCTTTTCCTTGTTCTATCCTCATTTGCATACGATTAGAATCTATATCTGTAATCTTAAGTTTTATGGCCTCACTTATTCGTAGTCCAGCCGAATAAATGGTCATCAAAATTGCCTTGTGTTTAAGGTTTTCTATGGTGTTTATCATATCGGTTACTTGCTCTTCGCTAAGCACTAAGGGCAATGTTTTTTCGGTTCGCGGCCTATCGATATGGTAAAAAGTTCTTTTACCAAGCAATACTTTTTCGTAATAAAACTTTATAGCATTTATAGCTTGGTTCTGCACAGACAAAGATATTTTCCTTTCGTTAACTAGGTATCGTAAGTAGTTGATAATTTTTTCCTCGCTTATTTCTTCTAATGTTTCGTTTCCATAAAAATTAACAAACTCTTCAAAGGTTTGTTTGTAGGTTTTAATAGTACTTTCAGCATACCGCATTTCGATTAATTTCTGTATGTATTCTTCGGGACAGGCCACTAACTTTGGTATCAGACTTCTTATTGGTTTTTGCGTAAATATTTGTTCTTCTACATAGGTAAATGTTTGATTTTCAGCGGTAGCTATGGCTTTTAAGTCTTCCACATATTTTTCAACAAACGGAAAACTCCATATTTTACTCTTAGTGTCGTATTTTAAATAAGGAAACTGCTTTAGTTTACGAACTATATCTTTGTTGTACTCTATCACTACATTTAGTCTGTTGTTTGTAGTTTTAATGGTAAGTATTTCGTTTTTGCTTCTTGTATACTCCTTTCTGTTTATGGCTATAGCTTCTGTCATAATTTCATTTATTTCAGAAATTCTTTCCCCAAAATAGCCTTTTAAATTGGCTAAATTATTTCCAAAATTGGGCAGTACCCAACATGTTCTTGTCTTTTCCCATTTGCAGTAAGATATATTTCTAAGAAACTGAATGTCAGCCTCATTTTTTCTTAAAAAAACAAAAATCTGTCGATTCGTACAGGTTATTTTAACTTCGTTAAAAGGTTTAGTGTTATTTATAATTCTTTGGCTTGATTCTAAGTGTTTTTCATTGGATTCTAAGCCATAAAAGCATGGTTTTTCCTGCCGATCGGAGCTTGTATTCTGTACATTATGAATGGATGTTTCTACTTCTAAAGGAAATGTAATAGACTTTAATTCAGGATTTACGATATAATTTTGTTTGTTAGACAATGCAACTTTTGGATTCTCATATTCTAATTGTTCAATTGTAAATGTGTCTATTTCTTCAGCTTTTTGAATCTCATATTTGCCTTTAAACATGCTAACTAGTTCTTCATAAGTGCCTTTTGAGTTTAAAACACTCCAAAGTTTGTCGTTTGGATGGTAAAACGCCGAGCTGAGACGTTTAAATAATTCCCTTTCTTGTTTCATTATGTAGGGAATTTGTACTTTAATTCTGTTGCTACCTTTTGCGGGTTCAAAAATTACAATCGTGGCAGGCCTATTCATGTAGAAATTTATTTATTTGCAAAAAAACGCTTGAATTGAAATACTTTCAAGGGTATTGTCTGAAAATTTTTATAATAAATGTTTATAACCGTTACCAAACGAATATTGAATTTGTATAGATAATTCATTAGTTTTGTTTTACTTACGGAAAGTAAATAGTAAAAAAAGTGGAATTTAAGAAAAAATATATACACACAAATGAAAAAATGTAAAATATGTAAAACTTCATTGCTTGGCCGAACTGACAAGTTGTTCTGTAGCGTTAAATGTAAAAATTATTACCATGTGCACCTTAGAGCGGCCACTGACAAAGAGGCTTATCCATTAGATAAACATTTACACCGCAATAGATCAATCCTATTAGAAATAATGGGTAAAAATGAAATCCAAAAGAAAGTACCTCGACTGCTGCTCGAAAACAAAAAATTTAGGTTTAAATATCTTACCCATTTTCATATTAACTCTAAAGGTAAAACTATGCACTATTTATATGATTTCGGGTGGATGGATTTTTCAGATGATGAAGTGCTAATAGTAAGAAATAAAAGAACGGTATAAATTAAATTTCTTTTTTATCTAGCATGATGACTTGGTCCCCAATTATCTCTGTAACGTACTTTTTTTCACCGTTTTTGTCTTCAAAATGCCTGGTCTTTAGTTTTCCTTCTACATAAATTAGGCTTCCTTTGTGAAGGAATTTTTCGGCCAGTTCAGCCAGGCCTC
>JANOMP010000099.1:0-2860 GCA_031420365.1 Cytophagaceae bacterium | reverse complement strand
TCACAAAGTTTTACGAAAATTTCTTTGTGCCTTTTGTGTAATAGCTTTCCAAGCTTTTTTACTTTCTTTGCGAGCTTTAACACAAAGTTTCACAAAGGGTTCACAAAGTTTCACAAAGCTTAAAAAGTAATTTCTTTGTGTCTTTTGTGCTTCTTTGTGTCTTTTGTGTAATAGCATTCAATACTTTTTTTTCTTTGCACGCTATGCCACAAAAGGAGGAAAATATACTTTATCTCAGCTAATTAAAACTTCGGACAAGCCAATTCTTTTTTCCTTTGGCGTTTATAAGGGCTACTTTCTTTGTCGAATTTGTCTAATTGATACGAAATTGATATTTCATGAGAGCCTCCAGATGAAGCACCTAAGCCTGAAATTGTGAGGTCATAACTATACCCGACGGAGAAATTTTCGAATCTAAAACCAACTAAAGCGGCTAAAGCATCTTGATTGGGGAATTTATCCGAAAATAATTTTTTTAATGGAATTCCTCTATACCACAAACCAAGGGTGAGTGGAGTATAGGTAACATAAGCACCCATATCTAATTGGGAAAATTGGCCTTGTTTTTTGTATAGAAAAGTGGGCGTAATTACAAATTCTTTATCGGAATTTCCTGCTCCCGAATACGCATTGTTTAATGGAATGTTTAATCCACCATTTACCATAAACTTTCTAGGAATACAATCTCCTGTTACGCAACCTGGAGATGGAGTAGTGTTCGTATTGAAAGTAAGTGTTGGTCTATTAATATGGTGCATAGAAACCCCAATAAATGCTCTAGGATTATAAAACAATACACCACTACCCACATCGAATTTTCTTGATGTTTGAAAATTTCCTTTATCTGCAAAAGGGTCACTCGAAGGAGCCCCAGTGAAGCCACTATTGTTGAATTGGTCGCCAAATGTTAATCCAGAAGGGTCAAAACCCCTAGTGGAGTAGCTTCCTTGCAAACCCATTCTTAAAAAGTTCTTTTGTCCTATTTGAAGCTGATACGAATATAAAGCTGTAACTTCTGTATTTTTTAAACGATTCCCTTGTTCATCATTTAATAAAGTAATTCCAATTCCACTATTAGCTTTTTCAATGAAATGATCGATGGAAACCAAGGAGGTTATAAAATTAGCATTCAATGAAGGCCATTGATTTCTATAATTAAACATTACCCTCGGTGCATAAGCCCCACCTGTAAATGCCGGATTATGATACAAAGGAGCAGCATAAAACTGCGTAAACTGGGGATCTTGTGCCAAGCAATTTAAAGCAACAAATAACAAACCGAATATGAATTTTATTTTTTTCATCCCAATAATTAGTGAACTTCCATTAAAACACTATACAAAAGTCGTTCCAAAAAAGCATTTCCTATTTTAAACGTGAATTGATTTAAATTTATAACCAAAAATCAAATTTCTCCTTTTATTTTATTTTTCCTCTTTTTTAACCTTAAATTTTTTTAAATAAAAGGCTAAACTTTTAATTAATACCTAAAGTTTCGTAGTTAAAAAGACCTAAAATTACATACTTTGTGTGCCTTGCCAGGCGGGCATACTTTTTTCCGGTATGCCGGCCCAGTCGAAAAAAGTATCAAAAAAAACACTTTCTGAACAATGATCCTCTGTAAAATTTTGGATTTAACATTTTTAAACTAATAAACTTAGGAGTTCCAAAATTTTCCAACGTACTGTTCAGAAAAATAATGAAAAAATAGTTTTTAGTTTGAAAATATTAATCCATTGATTGTTAATGGCATATAAAAATTAAAATATTTTAAATTACTGATTTTAAATTAATTATGTTTGATCTGAACTTGAGTTAATACCTATTTTTTATTTAATAGTAAGCTTTTTCTTTAAGGAAGTGCTTAACTATTTAAAACCTTAATTGTAGGTTAAAATTGCTTTTAATCCTCTTTTTTTAAGCTTTTGAATCTAAAAGTAGTAATAATTTGGCCAATATTAAAATTATTAAAATTTTTTCACCCTTTAGTACGTTTTTTGATAAGTATTTATATGTTTACTATTAAATTAGAAGGTATTTTTTTTTGTAAAGGCCTCGAATTTTATATATTTGAAAATGAGATTGTTTTTTTCGTAACCTAAACTATTAATTTGAGGTTTTGAATTAGTGTAGATTTTAATAAATGAAAGAAAAAGGTTCAATTAGGGTGAGTTTTGTAATAACCATTTTGGTTATGATGACTTCCCATGCCTTTTCTCAATTTTATGTAAGTCCTAAAGTGTGTGCCTCTGAACCTATGCCTAATCCTGGTACAAATCCCGGAACTATGCCAGGTGCTACCCAAGGACAAGCTTGTGAAGAGAATGTTCAATTTTTTGATACTAATTTAAGCTCAACCGCATGGCAATGGGATTTTGGCGATGGGGGAGTAGCTAGCTCTAGAAATCCAAGTTATGCTTATAAAAATTCTGGAAATTCTATAATAACACTAAATAGAACCTTACCTAACGGAACAATAGAAACAGTAAGTAAAAATGTAACCGTGGGTAAGTATCCCAACCAACCCACTTTTAATAAAAAAATAAAAGCCGACACCACGGTGTGTGATGGCAAGACGCTTACACTTAATCCCTACAAACTTACATTAGCGGGTGGCGACTATAATTATCTCTGGTTTCCGGGTGGGCAAACCACCAAAACTATCGATGTAGATACTTCGGGCTGTTATTCAGTCGAAGTAAGCGATAAAGTGACAGGCTGCTCAAGAACTGCCATTATTAAAGTAAAATTTTGTTTACAAGATGCACCTTCTGGCGGAGGCAGTGAAAAATGGTATTTGGGGGACGGAAGTATTTTAGAATTTAACCCCACAGGTGAACCCGTAGAGCGGGATTCTTTG
>JANOMP010000098.1:0-25576 GCA_031420365.1 Cytophagaceae bacterium | reverse complement strand
TATTAGGAGTTCAGATCGTATGTATCGGTTCAACAACGATTTTCACGGGCACAGGAACACCGAATGCAACGAATCCTTATTTATCTAGCAATACTTCAATAGCGACAGTAAATTCATCAGGAGTAGTAACAGGCATTGCAGCAGGAACAGCGACAATTACTTATACAGATAATAATGGATGTAGTGCTACAAGAACGGTAACTGTAAATCCATTGCCAGTAGCGAATGCAGGCACAGACTTGGAAGTATGTTCTAACTTGGCTTCAGCACCATTGGGAACCGCAAGCACCTCAGGATATACCTACAGCTGGTCACCGGCAATTGGCTTAAGTGCAAGCAATGTTTCCAATCCAAGCGTGACATTAGTAAATTCAGGATCAACACCAATAGTAGCAACGTATACGGTAACAACCACTATAGGAGCTACGGGATGTAATGCCACAGATGCCGTGGTAGTAACGGTAAATCCATTGCCTACACTCACCGTAAGTATAACAAATGTTAGTTGCTTTGGAGGTAATAATGGTACTGCGATTGCAATTGCAAATGGAGGTACTTCAGGTTATTCTTACATTTGGAATACAAGTCCAATACAAACTAAAGATACGGCATCAAATTTGATAGCGGGGGCTTATATAGTAACAATAACAGATTCCAAAGGTTGTACCGCAACTAGATCAGTTGTAATTACACAGCCAGCACCCTTAGGAGTTACAACCACAAAAGTAAATGTTTCTTGTTTTGGAGGGAATAATGGAAGTTCAACTGTATCAGTAACTGGAGGAATAACAACTTACAGTTATTCTTGGAATACCATTCCCGTAAAAACCACTTCAACTGCAAACAGCCTAATTGCTGGTATTTATACAATAACAGTAACTGATGCTAATGGTTGTGTAGCAACTGCATCAGTTTCCATTTCACAGCCCTCAGTTCCTTTAACTGTATCGGTTGTTCAAAATACGATTGGTTGTGTTGGAAAAAATAATGGTGTAGCAAATGCAACAGTTTCAGGAGGCTCTCCTGGATATTCTTATTCATGGAATACTTCGCCTAATCAAACATTAAGCTCAGCAACAAATTTAAATGCAGGTAACTATGTAATTACTATTACTGATTTGAACGGGTGCACCGCTTCAAATAATATTACAATAACAGAACATGCACTTCCCATACCTACAGCTGCCAATAATAGTCCTATTTGTGTAGGTGATACATTAAAATTGACTAGTTCTGGTGGCACAATTTATAATTGGACTGGTCCAAATAGTTTCAGTTCAACACTTCAGAACCCAAGTATTATATCTGCTATGACATCAAATATTGGAATATATTCTGTTACTGTTACAAATGCCAATGGATGCTCTTCCACTGCTACAACTAATATAATAATTATTCCAAAACCGTCTATTTCAATAACTAGTGGAGAATTCTGTTCAAACACTACAATTTCTTTAAACGCTAATAATGCAACTACTTATAATTGGACTGGTCCAAATTCATTCAGTTCAAATCTTAGGAATCCAATAATTTTGAATGCCGATAGTTTGTTACATGCTGGAAAATATTATTTAGAAATTACAAATTTATTTGGATGTAAAAATAACGATTCTACTTTAGTTAAGATACTACCTCTTCCTTTAGCTCCAACTCTTTTTGGAGATGATAATTGTGGCCCAGCGAGTCTTGATTTAACAGCTACAAATTGTAGTGGAACCATAGATTGGTACGACAATCAATTTTCTGGTAATCTGTTATTAAGTGGCACAACTTTTGCTACTAATATATTAAGTGAAAGTAAAAATTTCTTTGCTTCATGTGTTTCAAATATAAATTGCACAAGTCCAGTAAGAAGTGTGGTTGAGGCAAAAATTAAGTTGTTTTCTGTTGCAGAAGTTTTGGTAGCAAATCCTACTTGTTTAGGTACCCAGATTTTAAACAATGGAAGTTTTATTTTAAATAGATTTCTGAATGGTGAAACATTCTCAATTAATTTAGGATCTTCTTATTTACTGCCGGTTATAAGTTCGGGTTCCGTTCCATCAAATGGGGTTTTAACTTCAACTTTACAAGGACCAGCAGTTAACACAACACAGAATTACAATATAAGAATAACAAGTGTAGATGGCTGTCCGATAGATAAAAGTGTTACGGTCTCAAATAATTGTCCAGAATGTGATCCAAATTATTGTATACCAGGTACTTTGAACAAAACAAATTAGTATAATAAATTTTACAAATAAATATTTTTTACAATGAAGAACAATTATTTAAAAGCAAACCCTCGGTCTGTTTTAGATAGAAAGCCTAATTCCTGGAAAAGTTTCCTTTTTCTTGGTTTTTTATTGTTGATTGCACATTTTTCTACCTTTGCTCAAGTTCCTTGCGTACCTAAGTCTGCAATGACAATTAGCACTGTAGATGCAACAAGTGCAACAACAAGCAATGCCAAAATTAGGGTTTCTGGACTTCCAGCCAACACCTACAAGGTAGAGTACGCTATTGGTGGGACTATTTCGCCAGGTGGTTTTGCCGCTGCCACTACTTGGACCGCCCTAGACAGTGGTTATGTTTCAAAGACATTACCGTCTCCACCTCAAAATACGGCAGCAGCTGGGGGAGAACCTTACACGATAAGGGTATGGAAAGATGCCACTTGTTACACAGACTCCACATTTAAGCTTCCTTATGTAAACTGGAATTATACGCCAGAATATGTGGATATAGAAGCAACAATTACTAGAGTTCCTCCAGGTGATATTCCAATGGGTCAGAATGTAACTATTACTGTTGCTGTAAAAAATAATGGAAATAAAGATGCAACAGGAGTAGAATTTACTGTAGCACATGCAGCAGGTTTAACCTATGTAAGTAATTCAACTGCAACTGGAACCTACAGTGATGGAACAAAGAAATGGCTTATAGGAAATTTAGCTAAAGGCGTAACCGTTACATTATCAATGGTATATACAGTTACAACTAGAGGTATAAAAGAAGTTACAGCTCAAAATACTGCGTTAAATCAAGTAGATATCGACTCTTCTCCAACACCTAACTCCAAGGTGGAAGACGATGAAGGGCAGATTTGTGTTAGCAGTCATTTAGATTATTGTAGTGGAGATGAATATACTTTTGCTATTACTAGTGGAAATTATACAGGAATCACTTGGCAAAGAAGTACAGACAATGGAGCTACTTTTTCAGCTATTACTGGTAATACGGCTGATTATGAAGTAACTGGCACAAATCGTTTAATTATTAAAAAACCGGGCGATTACAAATATACAAGAGCAGCTTCAACTGGAGTTTGTGCATATGATGGATGTTGTCCAGTTAAAGTAATTCCTGGTTTACCCCCAATATTGTCCAAGCCAGCAGATGTGGTTATTTGTTTTGGAGACCCAAAACCTGCCATTACTTCTGCAAATACACAAGCAGGATATACTGCTACAACGCATACAACTTATGGTATCCCAACTGCCTTACCTCCATTCTTATCAGATCAAGGAGTGTTTAAATATCAGTGGTATAACAACAATGGAATTAATAATCCTAGTTCTACGGCTTTGGCAATTGATACAACAGTGGCATTGGTAACATTGCCAACTGCGGTAGGAAAATATTCTTATAAATTAATTTCTAATCAAGTTGGACATACTTCTTGTGTGGATACTACTAAGGTAAATTTCACTATAAACGAATTGCCTAGGCCTAAAGCGTCTTCAAATTCTCCAATTTGCCAAGAAGATCCAATCAAAGTATCAGCCATAAATTTAGCTGTTAACCCAACTCCTGGCATCACATGGTCTTGGACAGGTCCTAATGGATTTACTAAAAACAATGACTCTTTAGCAACTATTTTAAATGCTCAGCCAGTAAAAGCGGGAAAATATATAGTAACGGCAGCATACACACAAAATGGAAAAGGGTGTAGTAATAAAGATTCAGTGATTGTAGTTGTGAACCTTTTACCAACAAAGCCAATTGCTCAAGATACTACGTATTGTGCAGCAACAACCGTGAAAAAATTAACGGCTCAAGGCACAGCTGGTAATACGCCGCCAAACCGTTTATTATGGTATGTAGGTGGTCCTGCAACTCCTTATGATTCTTTAAAAATACCTAATGATACTTCAGCAATTGGATATAATGTAGGACCAACTCCTCCAAATGTTGTAGGAACAAGTTCATGGTATGTAAGACAAATAGATGGTAAAGGATGTAGGTCTCATCAAGATACAGCAACAGTGGTTGTAAAACCAAAACCTATACCGCCAACAGTGAAAGACATAGCCTTCTGTGAAGGATATCCAGCTACCAACCTTACAGCAAAAACATCCGTTGGAAACTATAAATTGATTTGGTATGGTAAGGTTTATCCTTCAGCACCTGATACAATTGTAACTTATCCGGCACCGCCTACTACTCCAGTTGGAATAACCAAATATTATGTTACGCAGTTTAGTTCGGATCCAGGGCAGCAATGTCAATCTGATACCGCGAGTTTCAAGGTCCATATTAAATCAACTCCTGTGGCTCCTGGCGTTACTGAACCAGTGTATTGTTTAAATGATGTTGCAATTCCTTTAGCTGCGACAACAACAATACCGGCACCAACAAATTCAACTGCTGCTAACTATCTAAAATGGTATTGGAATGGAGCAACACAACCAACTCCTCCAACTCCGCCTACAACTTTAGCAGGAGCAACTTGGGCTTACGTTACTCAGACAAGTGTATATGACACATTAAATTGTGAGTCTGCTCAAAAACCTCTGAAAGTTTTGATAAATCCATTACCGTTTGCTAATATGTTTGCCGTAAGTGCATTATGTATAGGGGATTCGTCAATAAGTAATGGTATGTTGGTTCTAAATAGATTTAGAGATTCAGATAAAGTATCATGGAATATGGGATCTTCGTATGTTGTGCCACCAACATCGACAGCTTTTGCAGCAATTCCAACGTCTGGAGCTAATGCGGGTATATTTGCTTCGGGATTACCAAATCCATCTGGAGCTTCCCAAGATTATTCGGCTCAAGTTTTGAATTCGTTTGGATGTAAAATAAATCTAACGGTTCCGCTAATTGCCAAAAACTGTACATGTCCTGGAGGTTATTGTGAGCCTGCAAACATTACAAAAACAAAATAATATAAATTGAAGACATAGCCCAACAGCCTTGGGCTATGCTTTTTAAAAATTTAGTTCTATATATATTCTTAGAAAAAATAAATACCTGAAATACAAACTTCGGGTATTTACTTTTTAAAAATTTTGTGAAATCTATCTTTAAAATTAATAAAATGGAAAAATTCTATTTGAATTTCCGTTACCCACTTTTTTATTTAAGGATTATACTTGTTCCAATCTTCTTTTTTGGTGCCGTTTATTCAACGTATGCAAATAGTTTTAAAAATAAAGAAACAGACAGTCTTGCAACAATCTGTTTATTTCCCGCCTACACCACAAGAAATACTGATGTAAGTTCACCATCACAAAGTGACGGAAAATTACTAATAACTAATATTAACAATGCCACTCATTATGAAATATTGGAAGGAAATAATACTCCTTTCGATTTTAATCAATCTACTATAATTCAAGCTAAACAAAATGAAATTGAAATTAAAAACATTTCGAACCCTACAGGACTTAAAAATTATAGAATAAGATTATATAACGGCGACCCTAGCTGTTACAGAGATCAAAACATAGTTTTTGAACACATAAATTTTGCTGCAAACCGTGATTATGTTAAATTAGAATTACTGCAAGCAGTCGATAATTCTACTCCTAGGTTAGGGGGTATTGTTACATTTACTACTATTATTCAAAATAAAGGGAATAGCCAAGCAGAGAATGTTGAGGTAAGAATTATTTTAAACCCGTCTTTAGAGATTGTTAGTAATTATATTGAAAAAGGACAGTTTTCTTCTGTTGGAAATATTTGGAAAATAGGTTCAATTGAAGGTGGAAGGTCAATAAAATTAGTAGTAAGAACAAAGGTTAAAAGTCAAGGATTATCGTATTATACCTCTTATATTTCTGAAGAAGGATTACAAAAGTTTAATATTGCGGAAGCTCAAACTTTTGCAAAAGAAGCGAATAATAGAAGTGGTACCAGCTGTTGTACAGTACCAATTGATATAAAAAGTGATGAAGTATATAATATCGTTTTGAAACAGTATAAAGGTGTAAAATGGTATTACAAAGATGTTTCTGGAAATTTTTTAGAAATTAACGATAAAACCAATCCCTCTTTAGCAATGATTAATCCAGATAGTACGCTAACTATTAAACAAAGTGGGGAATTTTCTTTTTCCAAAAAAATTGGTGATTGCAATATTAGTTCTTGTTGTCCAATAATTGTGGAGTCATGTGCAGGCCCAAACATAGTGGTCGATTCAGTGTATTGTAGTAAAATAGTTGACAGCTATTCCATAAAAGTACATCTTGAAAATGATAAATTTAGCATAATTGAGAAAGTGTTTTTTGCAATGGCTAATTTAAATTTTCCAGTTTTGACTAATTATTTAGAGAGAATTAATGCTTTGCCTATTTCTTCCAGTTCAGGGTTTGTTACTTCTTTGGGAAATAGCGTGTATTTGATTGAAAATATTCCTGCCTTTATGCCAAATGTAACTTTGGTTTCCAGTGATTTATCGGGTAAATGCCGCAACATAAGAATTGTAAATGCTCCAAATTGTACTGGTAAATCATTGGGTATTCCGCAACCAAACGAAACCGTTATGTATATATCTGAAGGTGAACCTGCTCCAGCTTTCGTAGTTGCTAAAAAAGATAAAGGAGTAGAAGTAATTTGGTTTGCAGACGATCTAGGTCAGAAAGTAATTCATAAAGGAAAGCGTTTTAAACCTAATAAGGCTGGCGAATATTTTGTAGCCTATAAAGAAAGTAAAACAAATACTGTTGGTGTTTTAAAAAAAGTTCAAATGATACAAATTGAATCTGAAATTGCTGGCAAATTCAAGGAAAAAAATGTATGTGGCTGTGATAATCCTTTAATGGTTCCTCAAGGAGATTTAGGAGATCTGAGCACCGCAAAAGCATACCCAAATCCAGTAAGCGATATTTTAACTATAGAGTATCGATTACCTAAATCAGCCATTAAATCTGAATTGAATTTTCTCAATATTAGTGGAAAATTGATGAATAATATAGAACTAAATAGAAATTCTAGTTTTGTGAAGGTAGAAACCCTTAAATGGGCAGATGGTACATATTTTTATAGTTTAATTATAGATGGCAAAAAATCAATGAGCCAAAAAATTATTGTTTCACATAATTAATTAATATTACCAGATATTCTTATATCAAAAAAGCCTCCGAATATCGAAGGCTTTTTTTGTATAAATTGGAATGCTGGTAATTATTGAGTTTTTTTGTGGTCATTTTTATTTTAAATTAAAATTAATGAACCAAAATATAGAAAATCTTACTCCCGGACAAATTGTAATAGAATTAGATAAATACATAATTGGGCAGGAAGAAGCAAAAAAAAATGTGGCTATTGCTTTAAGAAATAGATGGAGACGCATGAACTCTTCGCTAGAAATGAGAGCCGAAATAATGCCGAATAATATTTTAATGATTGGTTCTACTGGTGTTGGTAAGACTGAGATTGCCAGACGATTAGCCAAAATTGCAGATGCTCCATTTACAAAAGTAGAGGCTTCAAAATTTACTGAAGTAGGTTATGTAGGAAGAGATGTAGAAAGTATGGTGAGAGATTTGGTTGAGCAAGCTGTAAATATAGTTAAAACGAAGAGAAAAGAGGAAGTTAAACTAAAAGCGATAGAGGCTACTGAGGAAAAAATTCTTTCAATATTGATCCCCCCAGTTAAAAAAATAAAGAGCAAAAAAGAAGGCGATTTCCTGCAAAATGAAAATGATTATGAACTTAACCATGAAACTCGGGAAGCATTTAGAGAAAAACTAAGAAGAGGGGATCTAGACAATCGAAAAATAGAAATTGAAATTTCTGGTGGATCAGTTGCACCCATTGGGGTAATGGGAGGCCCAATTGATGACGTATCAATGATGAATATTCAAGATATGATTGGAGGTTTTATGCCGAAAAGTCAAAAGAAAAGAAAAGTGACCATTTTTGAAGCCAAAAAGATTATGTTGGAAGAAGAGTCTTCAAAGCTGATAGATATGGACGAAGTAAAAGAAGAAGCAATTTGGAAAGCAGAAAACTTAGGAATGATTTTTATTGACGAAATAGATAAAATTGCTTCTTCAGGTGGGAAATCTGGCCCGGATGTTAGTAGGGAAGGGGTTCAGCGAGATTTACTCCCAATAGTTGAGGGCACCACAGTAGCGACAAAGCATGGGTCAATTAAAACAGATCATATTTTATTTATTGCTGCGGGAGCTTTTCATGTTTCTAAACCTTCAGATTTGATTCCAGAATTACAAGGTCGATTTCCTATTAGGGTGGAATTAGAAGCATTAACAGAAGATAATTTTTACCAAATATTAAAAACACCAAAAAATGCCCTTACCAAGCAATATATAGCAATGCTTGAGTCGGAGCGAGTTACTTTAAGTTTTCACGATGATGCACTAAGAGAGTTAGCATCTTTAGCTTTTCAAGCTAATTCTGAAATGGAAAATATTGGGGCTAGAAGGTTACAAACCGTTATGAGTCATTTATTGAACGAAATATTGTTTGATGTTCCAGAATTAATAAAACCAGGAACGTCCATTGAAATTACAAAAGAAAAAGTCTCTGAAAAACTTTCTTCTTTGATAAAAAATGGCGATTTAAACCAATATATCTTATAAAAGCAATAGTCAAAGATTTTCATTAAAATGAGGCCTTTGTGAGAATATTATTTAAAAAAAAGTTGTTAAAACTCATGAGAATTAACAACTTTTTTTATTTAATTAAAATTCGAGAGGTTTTTTGAACTTATAAATTCATCTTTTTTAATTCTTTTACTGCAAAATCTGCAGCCCTTGCCGTTAAAGCCATATAGGTCAAAGAAGGATTAACACACGAAGCCGATGCCATTGCGGCACCATCTGTTACAAATACATTGGGAGCACCCCAAACTTGATTATTTGCATTAAGTACAGAAGTTTTTGGGTCTCTTCCCATTTTGGCAGTACCCATTTCGTGAATGCCTATCCCCGGTGATTTTTCTGTATCATTAAAAGTTTTTACATCTTTCGCTCCAGCAGCTTCTAACATTACTTTTGCTTCAGATTCCATTGCAACACGCATTTTTTGCTCATTTTCGCCCCACCAAGCATCAAAATTTACGATTGGTAATCCCCATTGGTCTTTATTGGAAGAAAGAGTAAATCTATTTGATGGGTCTGGTAAAGTTTCACCAAAACCTTGAATGTTTATATTCCAAGGACCTGGTTTGGTACTTGATGCTTTAAAATCTACACCAAATTCATTTTCAGAAACTGTGCCTCGTAATCTGCTAGCTCCTCCTTGGTATCCAAATCCTCTTAAAAACTCTCTTTTATCATTACCCCAATTAGTGAATCTTGGTATATAAATTCCATTTGGTCTTCTTCCAAAATAATACATATCATCAAAACCTTCCCAAGTACCAGAAGCACCTACTCCCAAATGGTGATCCATAATATTTCTACCTAATTGATCAGATGTGTTTCCTAATCCGTTTTCGTGAGTTTTTGATTTAGACTGCATCATTATCCAAGCCGAATTGATAGCACTAGCATTCAAAAATATTATTTTTGCAAAATACTCCACTTCTTCTTTTGTATTTTGATCTATCGCTTTTACTCCTGTAGCTTTACCTTTTTCATCATCAAAAATTACAGAATAAACAATTTTATCATTTATAAGGGTAAGATTATTCGTTTTTTTTGCAGCTGGCAAAGTAGCAGATTGAGTGCTGAAATATGCCCCATAAGGACACCCACGCATACATCTATTTCTGAATTGACAACTTCCTCTTCCTAATGCAGTTTGCTCTTCTGTTGGTGAAGTAAGGTGAGCTACACGCCCAACTATCATTTTCCTTCCTACAAATTTACTTTCTATACCTTTTTTAACTTCTTTTTCAACACAATTTAGTTCCATTGCAGGCTGAAAATTGCTATCAGGTAAAACGTCTAGTCCTTCCTTTGAACCACTTATGCCTGCAAATTTCTCTACATATTCGTACCAAGGTGCTAAATCAGAGTATCGGATGGGCCAGTCTGTGCTAACACCTTCTTCTAAGTTAGCGGTAAAATCTCTTTCATTCCACCTGTAACTTTGGCGGCCCCATAAGAGGGATCTTCCTCCAGTGTGATATCCTCTTATCCAATCGAATCGACGAGTTTCCTCATAGGGATTTTCAATATCTTTTTCAAAAAAATGGCGATGTTCTTCGTTTGCAGTATAGCCAGTTCTTACACCAGCCCAATAATCTTTTTTTATTTGATTATCTACTCTTCCACGATGTTGAAACTCCCAAGACTCTTGCATGGCAGTTGGATAGCCAGATATATGTTCCACATCTCTTCCTCTTTCAATCATTAGAACTTTTAATCCTTTTTCTGTAAGTTCTTTTGCCGCCCAGCCACCTGATATGCCGGAACCAACAACTATTGCATCATAGGTTACTACTTTTTTTCCTTTTGTTTGTAAGTTCATTATTATTTTTTTAACAGTCGAATAGTTTTAATTAATCTAATTTGAAAATCAAATTGCATATGCTTTTTGCCCGGGTTTCATTTTTATACAAGCATCGTATCTTCCAGGAATGGCAACAAAATCTAAAGCTTTAGTAGCACCAGGTTCTGAAGTAAAATAACCAAATAAAGTAAGTTCTTTCATAAGTTTAAAGAAAGGAACTGGAATTTCAACAGCATCTTTTTTCTCCTGTTCTTCTTTCGCTAAGCCACTTTCCGAATCAATCTGTTTTGCTTTTTTGTCATCATTTAGTTTAGCTTCTTCTTTAGATTTAGCTTGCATAAGTTTGATAACTTCGATTTGCTTCTCAACCGCAAGTTTTAAGAAATTTGAGCCAAGTTTTTTAGATTCAATTTCCACCTCATCTAAGCCAGCTACAAAATGCTTCTGTTGCATTTCAGTATAACAATCTTTGAGCATTAGCTCAATAAATGGACCCACACCAGCTTCTTTAGCACCAGGAGTGTCAGTTTTAGGGATAATTATTTCAGCAATCTCTGTTACCAAAATTTGATAATCTTTAGAAAAACTAAATACACTTCCAGCACTTGTTGAATTTGATTTGCAGCCATCTAATACGGCTACCATAGTTGGAACCGATACAACACCACCCATAAGGTAGGCTACTCGTGTTAATGCGTCTCTTCTGTTCAATGCAATATAATTTAAAGGTTCGATACTAAAACTTTGCTAAATTAATAGGTATTACTAATTAGAACAAGAAATTGTTATTGAAATTATTATATAAAATAAAAATAAAAGCTTTTTTGGAGATGAAAACAAAAAATCATTCACATTATACTTTTGACTTAGTAAAAAGATTATAAAAAAGGGATTTACAGGATTTAGAGTGAAACTCTGAATTTTATAAACTTTAATTAATGATTGCTGTTTACTGTATTTGTTGTTAGCCTTACTTTTTTTTGAAAAAAAAACCCGAATGCGGGACCAACTGGAATGCCAGCTCAGCCAAAAACACTCACAAAAAAAATCCTGACTGGCCGTCCGCCATGAATTTTTAAATTAATTATCTAGCTATTAGTAATTTAACTTGCTTAAAATTTTCATACGGACGTTTTTGTGATTAATGGAACAATGAGCTATTTGTTTTCTAAAAGATTTCACAAATGAATATTTCTCCACTCTAAATCCTGTAATGCCTAAAAAAGGAAATCAATTCTTTAAGCAATCAATTCAAAAACTATAGATTTAGAACATTTGCAATTTGCACTTTAATTTTTTAAAACTTCTTTTGCTTTGTTAATTGCTTCCTTTAATCCACTGCTGTCATTTCCACCAGCAGTGGCGAAATGTGCTTGTCCACCTCCACCTCCTTTTATTTCTTTAGCCGCTTCTCTAACAATATTACTTGCATTCCACCCTCTTTCTCTAACTAAATTTTCATCAATCAAAATGGCTAAGTTTGGTTTCTGGTTGATAATGGCTCCAAGAACGATGAATGAGTTCTCTAATTTTTGTTTTAATTCAAAAGCTAATGTTTTTAAGCCCTCAATAGAAGATACTTCCACAATTTCAGATAAAACAGATATTCCACTAAATGATTCCACTTTTTGCAACATAGCATTTTTTATATTTTGAATTTTTTCATTTTCAAAACTCTCTATTCTTTTTTGAAGTTGATTTCTCTCTTCAATTAGTGTTTCAATACTTTTAGGTAAGTCGACAGCTCCTTTTAGTAATTGTTTAATAGCTTCTAATATAGCTTCTTGAGTTCTAATCAGCTCTAAAGCCTTTTTGCCAGTTACGGCTTCTATTCTTCTTACACCTGCTGAAACTGACCCTTCCGAAGTAAATTTAAATAAGCCTATTTCGCCCGTGGCAGACACATGAGAGCCGCCACATAATTCTACTGAAAAATCGGAATCGAAAGTGATTATTCTTACGAAATCTCCATATTTCTCTCCAAATGTTGCTGTAGCGCCAAGTTTTTGAGCATCAGCCATGGGTACATTTCGTTTTTCATCCAATAAGATATTAGTTCTTATTTTTTCATTCACAATGTCTTCAATTTTCAACAATTCTTCCTCCGTAACTTTGGAAAAGTGAGAAAAATCGAATCGAGTAACTTCGTTGTTTTGAAAAGAACCTCTCTGTACTACGTGGCTACCAATAACTTGACGCATAGCAGACAACATTAAATGAGTGGCTGTATGATTCTTTTTAATGTCCTCGTGCCTTAGAATATCTATTTTAGCAATAACATGGATGGGGCTATTTGTATCCCAAATCATTTCCTTTAACTTATTATCTTTAACAATATGCACAAAGAGATCATTTTCTTTTTTGGTGTCAAGAACAAAAGTGGTGTGTTTTTGATTATTTATATGTAAAGTTATTGTTCCTGTATCTCCAACCTGTCCACCCATTTCAGCATAAAATGGAGTTCTGTCTAGCACTAAATGTAATTCTTCTCCATTTTTGGTTTTTACGATTCGGTATTTCATTAATTGGGCCTCAGATTCATTGAAATCATACCCTAAAAATTCAACTCCATCAATATTTCCCAATTCTACCCAGTCCGCTGCTTCTTTATTTGCATCTTTTCTTGAGCGGGTTTTTTGTTCTGCTAATGCGGCTTTGAAACCTTCCTCGTCTATGGAAAACCCTTTTTCCTTAGCTATTAGGGCTGTTAGGTCTACGGGGAAGCCGAAAGTGTCAGAAAGCTCGAAAACAATAGTCCCATCCAATATTTTCAAAGAACTAATATTTGCCTCCTTAAATATATTATCTAATCTCTTTAGGCCCAATTCTAAGGTTCTTAAAAATGTTTTTTCTTCTTCTTCAATTACTCTACTTACAAAATCTAATTGGGTATTGAGTTCAGGAAAAACATCCTTGAATTGCTCAGCTAAAACAGGCACTAATTTACAAATAAATGGCTCTTTAAAATTTAAATATGAATAGCCATATCGCACTGCTCTTCGTAATATTCTACGAATTACATAACCTGCTTTTGCATTTGAAGGTAATTGCCCATCGGCAATTGCAAATGCTACTGCTCTTAAATGATCTGATATGACTCTCATCGATACATCTACGTAGTTATCAGACTTTAATGTGCCATTTTCTCCATATTTTTTATTAGATAATTTTTCTAAAACACCAATAGTGTTTTGAAAAATATCAGTATCATAATTTGACTTTTTGCCTTGAATTGCCATACACAAGCGTTCAAAACCCATACCTGTATCCACATGTTTGGCGGGTAAATGAAGAAGAGATCCATCGGCTTTTCGTTCAAACTGCATAAAGACATTGTTCCAAATTTCAACAACTTGTGGATGATCATTATTAACCAACTCTTTTCCAGGAATCAAATCTACTTCTTCTTGATCCCTTAAATCAATATGTATCTCGGAGCATGGTCCACATGGCCCAATGTCCCCCATTTCCCAAAAATTATCTTTTTTGTTTCCAAGGATAATATTTTTATCATCTCCCAATATCGATTTCCAAAGGTCAAAAGCCTCTTGGTCAAAGGGTACATTGTCATTTTCATCGCCTTCAAAAACAGAAACATAGATACGATCTTTTGGTAACTTATATACTTCTGTTAACAATTCCCATGACCATGTAAGTGCCTCTTTTTTGAAATAATCTCCAAAAGACCAATTGCCCAACATTTCAAACATAGTATGATGATACGTATCAAAACCTACCTCTTCTAAGTCGTTGTGTTTGCCGCTTACTCGCAAACATTTCTGGGTATCTGCAATTCTAGTATTTGGAGGCGTGCCATTACCCAAAAAGTAATCTTTAAATTGGGCCATACCTGAGTTGTTAAACATTAAAGTAGGGTCATTTTTTGCAACTAAAGGGGCTGAGGGAACTATAAGGTGACCTTTTGAAATAAAGAAGTCTAAAAAAGCTTTACGAATTTGATGCGATGTCATTATTTAAATAATTTTCAGAGTTTACTTAGGGAAATTCTTCACTAAAAGACCCCAAAATTAACCTTTTTAAATCTTTTTTTTGAAATTTATTTAAATAATCTTTTTAAAACTAATCATTTAGTTTTAAGTTTATTTGTAAATCACAAAAAATATGAAATTAATAAATACACTCTTTATTCTATTTTTTTTTGCAATTAAAACTATTGGTCAAATACCAATAATGCCTGCAAAAGAACTCATTAATAAACCACTGCTTGATAATGTCAAGATTTCTTCCAAAACAGATACAAAAGAAATAAAGACACAAGGAAAAATTAACGGAGGAACCGATAGGTTAGAAACGGAGAATGCGAAATTTAATAAAGAAAATCAAAAACTAGGTAGAATTTTGGCAATTGAATTCAAAAAAACTCCTTATGTGCCTTCGCAGATTCTAGAAATTGATTACTGTTATTATACTGTTTTTTATGGCCTATCGCAAAAGATAGACAGTGTTTATTATCAAACTAGGACTATTAAAATTGACACAGTGAATATACGGTCTAGCTTCGAAAATTTTAATCCAAAATTAAACGAAGAGTCACATCTTTTTATCCGAAATATTATTGCGTATACCCTAAAGAGATTCACTTTAAATTTAACAGAATCTTCTCCCTTTAAAATACAGGGCACATTGGGTTTTAGGCAACGAGGAAAAACCAAAAGTGAGGAAACTTTGAAAAATGAATTCGTAGAAAAAGTACATAACATGGCGGATACACTTAGCATATTAAAGTTTCAAAATTATAATCTACGAACATTTCCTGAAGAGCTCTATAAATTCAAAAAAACGAAAGTTTTGGATTTGTGTAATAACAAACTTACACAATTTAAAATAAATACGAGGAGGTTTAGGAGCTTGGAAAAAATAATTTTGAGTGATAATGCTTTATCAGAAAATGCTATAAAAATAAGCAGGAATAAAAAAATAAAAATCATAAGTTTGGTTAATAATGATTTAAGTGAAATACCAAAAAATGTTTCGAAATCAAGTAAATTGGAAGAGCTAATGGTTTCTAATAATTTAATTGAAGGCTTGCAGGGAGGCACACTTCGAAAGTTTAAAAAATTAAGAGTGCTAAATCTTTATAATTGCAATTTGGAAGTTATTTCACCTCGTATAAAGCATTTGAAAAATTTAGAAGTATTGGATGTTTACCATAATCAATTAAAGTTTTTACCAAAAGAAATTACCAGCCTTTCTAAATTAAGTACACTTGCTATTGCTAACAATGATTTATGGGATTTGCCCGATCAATTAAATAAAATGGAAAATTTAAATATTTTGTATGCACATCATAATCGGTTAAATAGGCTTCCTGAATTGCCAAAAAATATAGCATTATTGGATATTGGTTTTAACCTTTTTACTGAAGTACCCAAACAGCTCAAATATCTCAAAAAACTAGAAGAATTGGATATTTCAAACAATAAAATGAAAGATTTGGCTTCCGAATTATTACAATTAAATGCCCTAAAAAGTGTCTTTTTATACAATAACGATTTTGAAGAAGACCCAAAAAAATTTGAAGAACTCAAACAAATAATTGTAGATTTGGAAAAAAAATCAGTTAAAGTTAAATGAAATTATTTTTTTCATCAGAAGAAGTGGCGAGTCATTTAAATATTACCGTTTCAAGGCTAGATTTTTATGTTCGAGAATTTAAGCTAAAAATAAACAAAGTAAAACGGGTACGAAAATTTACACATGATGATTTAGAGAAATTAGGAAAGATATTGGATTTGATTGACCAACAAGGATACACTTTAGAAGGAGCTAGAGAACAAATTAAAATCGGAATAAATAGGATAAATCCTGCCATTGAAATAATAAACAAATTGAAAGACATAAAAAAGACACTGGAATTCATAAAAGAAAGTATAGAATAAAAATCCATGCAAGAAGAATTAATTTATGATATAGCTTTAAGTAGAATAGATGGTATAGGGTCAGTGATGTTTAGACAACTTATCAATACATTTGGAAGTGCAGAAGAGGTTTTTAAGGCTTCAAGTCCAAAGTTGATGAAAATTCCCAATTTGGGAAAAGTTACCATTAGTAATTTAAAAATAAATTTAGATGCATTTGCCGAAGCAAAAGAAATTGTAACAAAATCTAGCAGATTAGACATAAGAATTGTAAATTTTATCGATTTAGAATACCCAGAAAGATTGAAAAACATTTATGAAGCCCCACCCATTTTGTACTTTAAAGGAAGAGGGAGTCTTAAATATGGAAAAACTATCGCTATTGTTGGAACAAGAGAAGCAAGCGATTATGGCAAAAAAATAACAGACGAAATTGTTTCACAGTTGATCGCAAATAATGTGCAGATTATTAGTGGCTTAGCCTATGGAATAGACATTGCTGCTCATAAATCGGCATTAAAAAATGGCATTTCTACTGTAGCGGTATTAGCAAATAGCTTGGATAGTGTGTATCCAGCTTCTCATAAAAAACATGCAAAAGATATAGAAGAGCATGGATTGTTAATTTCAGAAAACCCTATAGGAACTAAAATTGTCCCATCTTTTTTTATCGCTAGAAACAGGATAATTGCTGGATTAAGTGATGTGGTTATAGTTTCAGAATCAGCTAAAAAAGGGGGCTCTATGGTAACTGCAGAATTTGCAAATAATTACAATCGAGATGTATTTGCGATTCCTGGAGGTTTAAATCAAAAATATTCTGAAGGACCCAATTATCTAATATCAATAAACAAAGCTCAAATATTTACTACAGTCTCTAGTTTTTTGGATTGGATGAACTGGACTATTGGTGAGGAGCCCAAAAATGGACAAATTAAAGTAGCCTTAGATTTAAATAAATTTACTCTTGATGAAAGTACTGTATTGAGTCTTTTGATGAAAAACAAAGAAATGTTAATAGATGATTTAAGCTGGCAATCTCAAATTCATTTGAATAAATTAGCTTCCATTTTGCTGAATTTAGAGTTTGAAGATCTAATTAAGCAAAGTCCAGGTAAAAAATTTGCACTTCAATAATTTTTATCTTTTGGGCTTAACTAAAGTCATAAGCCCCCAAGAAATAATCCCAGTTAAAAGTAAAATAAGATTAAATAATGTTGCTCCCCATTTTACAAGTCCAGCCCATGAAGCGAAATGTGCCGCCCAAATGATTTGTTTTGGAAAATTGGCAAGAAGTATTAATATGCCTATGTTTTCGAATAGGTCGGCTATCCCTACGAAGAATGGGAAAATATTAAATTTTTGAAAATAATGGCTTTTAGAATATGATTTTTGGAAGAATAAACTCAGAAGTAGCGAAAAGGCAATTGAATAAACTATTGGATACAGCACATCTATAAAAACTTCGGTAAAGAAATATGCTTCTCTACCATTTTGACCAAAAATATTTAGAATTTCGTAAGCCTTTTGGGGAGAATACCCAAATCTTAAATCCAGAACCGGAGTTCCACCTTTTTGGTCAATGATTGTCTGCATTTTTGGTAAAATTAAAAATCCAAAAAAGAGATGAGTACCAACCGCAATTAGGATATTGAGTGGCTTTACTTTACTATGAAAATAGTCTGATAACTTTGCAAGCATTCTTAATTGTAATATTTGTAAAAATATCAAAAGTTTTGAATTCAAACAAATATTAAGAAAGGGAAAAAAGACAAAATGCTTTCAAATAGTTTTAGAATTTAAGCCCTAAAGAGAACCCAAAATTGGCTTGAACTCCCTCTTTCATCATGAAATTTTCAGTGGCACTTATTTGAAGATTATCCCTGAAATAGGAGCTTTGATAGTTACCAGATTGGGTTTTACTAACTATTTTTTTATTGATAAACCGAAGGCCTCCCCCTAGGAATGTGTCAATATATAGGTTTTGAAATAGTGTAAACTGCATACCAATATTCATATTTGGCATCACTCCTAAATAATTAATTTTGGCTTTATTCACTTCAAGAATTCCTGTTTGAGTATTTGGTTTTGATTGATCATAAACATAATTATAAGTACTTTTATCATATTCATTACTATTATAATCTAAGCGTAATCCTGTAGATAAATATAGTCCAAATTGAGTTCTTTCATTAAAGAAGGAATTCTTCTCTCCCGATTTAAAAGAAGGTACATAAAATCTTCTTTCTATCCCCATCATTCCCCCATTCCATTTATTAAATTGTTCAATATTTTTTTGTGAGGTGGACGAATAATTGGTGGCCTCTTGATTAGTTTTGATATATCTTAATCCCAAAGTCAAAATAGTACTTCTGTTTTTTTCTGTGTTGAATTTTTCTTGACTCATAGTAAGAGAACCAGTAATTAAACTAAACGGCAGGAATTTGAAAATTTTAAATGGTTTTGGCTTAATTTCTTGAGCAAATAGGCTGTTAAATAAAATAATTTGTAGTAACAAAAGAAGGAGAAATTTTTTCATTGTTATGTTTTTATTTGCAGTAAAATTAATGGTTTTTAAATACAAAAGAAATGGTTTTAGCTAAAAAATATAAAAATATAAAAATTTTAAATTTTAGAAAAATTTTATTAAAATTAATGGATTTTATTAAGGTAATTCTATATATTTTTCATGATTTATTGAAAAACTTAGCAATAAATTTGAATAAATATTTAATTTTTTGTTGTGGCATTTAAATCCCTAACTTTGTATCATAAGTAAATTTAAAAAGTTTTTTTGGAAAATTCAGATCACATAAAAAGCCTTGTGGATTTCTTAAAAATACACGTATTAAATGCTAATTCGGCGTTGCTTTCTTTTGATGTAATTAACCAAAATTTAAATTACGAAATTTTAGGTAAGGAAATTTTCGAAATAGCCGTCAATAAAAAATTCGTTAGTTTACTTTCTGAATCGGGAATAAGTGATTTCTCTGGAATTTTTTCTGAAGCATTTTCTAAAATCGGAAAAAAAATATTACCCGAAATAATTGAAGAAGAAGAACTTACCAAAGCCATAAATTACTACTTCCCAAATAAAAGGGACTTTCAATGGTTAAAACTTTACTCAGATAAAGATTTAGCCAATCTACTTTTAAAAATTAATTGGCCAAAAAATGCTAATGGCAATAGATATATTGAACGAGAGGTATTAAATGCAGTAGTTATACTTGCCCAAAAAATTGCTTCTATCGGTATAGAAAGAGAAGTGGTTTCCAAGATAGCAACATTTGATGATTTGGATTCCCCATTTCTAGGCTTAAATAAAGATGTAATACTTTTTGTAGAGAAAATTTTATCGAATCATAAAAGTGTTCCAACAGAAAGAGAGGATGATTATAACCATATTTTGGTTATGCTAAGTCAATGTAAAATAGAGATGAGTAAGTTATATAAACATAAAGATTTATATGGCATTTCATTGAGAATGACAGTTTTGATTCGAAAATTGGAAAAATATTTAGGAAGATTAAATGTACTTTTATCTTGGATTCAGTCTATAAAAAAAGAAGAAAAAGCTTTAATTTTGGCAGTTCTATTAAAAGAGCTTGTTGAAACTCAAAATACAAAAAATAGCCTTAGGACTCACTTTAAAACAAATTTAGAATTTCTGTCTTTTAAGATTGTTGAAAATACTTCTAAGTCAGGTGAAAACTTTATTGCTGGTTCAAAAGTAGAATATTGGCAACTTTTTAGAAGAGCCTTAGGTGGTGGAGTAATTGTGGCCTTTTTATGTTGGTTCAAAACAAGTATTTATTTTCAATATTTACCTGCCTTTTGGAATGCATTATTTTATAGTTTAAATTATGCTTTCGGCTTTGTATTAATTCACCTTTTAAAATTAACTTTGGCTACCAAGCAGCCAGCAATGACCGCCTCTACTATTGCCTCAAGTTTGAGTAATAATGGAGAAAACCTTGATTGGCTAAATAAGTCTTCAAAATTATTGGTTAGGCAAATTAGAAGTCAATTTATTTCTTTAGTTGGCAATGTGATTATTGCTTTTCCAATTGCTTTTATTATAGGTTGGGTGTATTTTTATTACACTGGTACCCATATTGCAGATTTTTCTAAAGCGAATAAAATAATTTCAGAAATAAATGTTTTTAAAAGTTTGGCTATTTTTCATGCTGCAATAGCTGGGGTGTATTTAATGTTATCAGGATTAATATCAGGATATTATGAAAATATTTGGGTTTATAATAACATGAACAAAAGAATAACTCAAAATAATAAACTAATTAGCATTTTTGGCGAGCAAAAAAATACAAAAATTGCTAATTATATGGATCAAAATATTGGAGGAATAGCGGGAAACGTATTTCTTGGTTTCTTGCTTGGAAGCACCGCAACCATAGGTCAAGCTTTTGGACTTCCGTTAGACATTCGTCATGTAACTTTTGCATCTGGGAATTTTGGAATTGGAATGGTAAGTCTAAATAATAGTGTTAATCAAATTACAATTCTGTATACGATACTAGGAATTATTGTTATTGGAATGGTTAATGTTTTTGTAAGTTTTGGCCTCTCAATTTTGATAGCTTTAAATTCCCGAGGTACTACATATTTTGAAATTAAATTATTAATGCAAAAATTGTTAGGGCATTTTTTTTCGAACGGTACAAGCTTTTTTTATCCTTCAAGAACATCTAAAAGGTTAACCAAGAAAACCGAACTTTAAAATTTATTCGTATGTCTTTTAAATTAACTTCTAATTTCTTACCAACAGGGGATCAGCCCCAAGCTATAGAACAGCTCTTAAAAGGAATAAAGGCTGGAGATAGATCGAGTGTGCTTTTAGGAGTAACTGGAAGCGGAAAGACCTTTACAATTGCTAATGTAATAGAGAATTTGCAAAGGCCAGTATTGATTTTAAGCCACAATAAAACACTCGCTGCCCAGCTTTATGGAGAATTTAAGCAATTTTTTCCTTCCAATGCCATTGAATATTTTATTTCATATTATGATTATTATCAGCCTGAGGCATTTATCGCATCTACAAATACATACATTGAAAAAGATTTACAAATCAACCAAGAAATTGATAAATTAAGGTTAGCCACCGTTTCATCTTTAATGTCAGGCAGAAGAGATGTAATTGTAATTGCTTCAGTATCTTGCATTTATGGAGCTGGTAATCCGAGAGAATTTAAACAAAGCATTGTAAAAGCTGAAGTAGGTGAGACCGTTAGTAGGAATAAATTTTTGTATCGATTAGTTGAGATTTTATATTCGCGAACCGAACTAGAGTTTTCAAGAGGTACATTTAGGGTAAAGGGAGATACTGTTGATATTTTTCCAGCTTCGGCAGATTTTGCTTATAGAATAATATTTTGGGGCGATGAAATTGAACAAATACAGACCATAGAGCCACATAGTGGAAAAAAAATAAGTAATGAAACCCATTTAGTTATTTTTCCAGCCAATTTGTTTGTAACAGGTAAAGACGTAATGCAAGAATCTATCAAATTAATTCAAGATGATTTGGTCAATCAAATTAAATATTTTGAAGATCAAGGGCAACATATTGAAGCCCAAAGAATTCAAGAAAGAACAGAATTTGATTTGGAAATGATGCGAGAATTGGGGTATTGTAGTGGAATTGAAAATTATTCCCGCTATTTCGACAAACGAAAACCTGGAGAAAGACCTTTTTGCCTATTAGATTATTTCCAAGATGATTTTTTATTAATTGTGGACGAAAGTCATGCAAGTATGCCTCAGATTAGAGCTATGTTTGGCGGAGACCGCTCTCGTAAAACTGCTTTAGTTGATTATGGTTTTAGATTGCCATCTGCTATGGACAACCGTCCTCTTACTTTTCAAGAGTTTGAAAGTTTAACCCCTCAAACTATTTTCGTAAGTGCCACTCCTGCGGATTATGAACTTAATATGGCTGGAGGTGTCGTAGTAGAACAAATTATTCGTCCCACTGGTTTACTAGACCCGGAAATAGAAGTGAGACCTAGCTTAAACCAAATTGACGATTTATTAGAAGAAATTTTTAATAGAATAAAAAGCAATGAACGAGTATTAATTACTACCCTAACCAAAAGAATGGCTGAGGAGCTTAGTAAATATTTGGAACGGATTGGAATAAAAGGGAAATACATACATTCCGAAGTTAAAACTATGGAACGTGTGGAGATTTTAAGAGAATTAAGATTAGGAGTTATTGATGTACTTGTTGGAGTAAATCTCCTTAGAGAAGGCTTGGATCTTCCAGAAGTATCGTTGGTGGCCATAATGGATGCTGACAAAGAAGGCTTTTTACGCGATATTAGGTCTTTAATTCAAACTATAGGAAGAGCAGCAAGAAACTCTAATGGTAAAGTTATTATGTATGCAGACCGGATAACTGGATCTATGGAAAAGGCAATTGACGAAACCAATAGAAGAAGAATTATTCAGATAGAATATAATTTTAAAAATGATATTACACCTACAACTATTTTCAAAAGCAAAGAAGCAATTTTAGAACAAACTTCTATAGCAGATTTTAAGCCTAGTACCAAAGGGTATTATGTAGAATCTGAACAAATGAATATAGCTGCAGATCCTGTGGTGGCGTATATGAATAAATCTCAATTAGAAAGTTTAATTAAAGAAACTCAAAAGAAAATGGAAAAGGCTTCTGGTGATCTAGACTTTTTGCAAGCTGCTCGTTTTAGAGATGAAATGACTCAATTGAAAGACAAAGTAAAACTGATGGCTTAGGTTTTTCCTGATAATCGGGTAAATATATAAATTTGGTGAACAGAAACTACTTTTTGATAAATTTAACTATTCTTAAATTCAACCATTTTCTTATATTTCTCATCAATTTTTTTTCAAATAAGCTGGAATTGCCCTTCTAAATCCACTTGTTAAGCCAAACCTTCCAATAATTGATCCAATGAAACTACATTGTTTTGTTTTTCTAAATACCAAATTATTCGATCTTCAATTTTATATGGAATTTTCTCCAATTTAGGGTCTAAAAATTTTATTTAAATACCTACTTTAATTTTTTCCAGATCCAAAAAGATGCCAAGAAAGCCCATTTTGAATTGTATTTTTTTTACTTGTCCATGTATTTACAAATGCACAAGGCTCGCAGTGATAGGTTAATTTAATTTTAACGTTATTTATTTCGAGAAGAGTTACAGGGCTAAGTGTATGAATGTCAAATAATTAGGTAACGATATTTTCTTTCAGATCTCCAACATTTAAATTAAATTCTTGAATAGTGCTGGAAGGTAAAAATAAAACTTGTCTTAAGTTTAGACATTTTTCGGAACCTTCTATTCCTTCGGTATTTACCTTTAATTCCGAGACTTCGAGTAGAGTTTTTGGATTTTCTAATGGCTTTAAAAATAACTTTTGTACTTTAAATATTATTTTCCTTCTGAGGCTAAATGCAATAATTCTAGACCAGTTGAAGTCCTAGGTTTAAAACCTGTCCACGTTTTTTCATTAGAATTAGTTTGTAATTCTAAATATTTAGAATAGTCTTTTTTCTTTAAATAAATACCAAGGAATGCTGTAACAAAGTGTTGATTTATATTATTTATTCTCTTTTCATTCCAAGCGGGTTCTGCATATCGATAATATTCATCAAAGTGAAGACTAGGTTTTAAAGACTCTGTAGGAGGCGGGTTTGGAGCAATATTATGACGAGCGTTCATATACGTCAATAAATATCGATTGGCATTTATTGCCCCAGCAAATAATGCCTTTATTCCTTTTTCGTATCCTGATATGTCGTCTTGACTGCCAGCCACAAAAAATGTTGGTACTTTTAAGCCTTTAAGGCTTTCACTATCCCATGCACCACGTTCCATTCCCCAGGGTGCAAAAGCTACTACCGCTTTTATTCTTGAATCAATGCTCCTTTTATAGGCTTCATTGGTGCCAACTCTCGTTTCTATAGCTTTACTTCCATCAGTCATTGCACCAAATAGTTTAACAAAATTTTCACTATATCCTGCACCAGCTACATTTAAAACACCATAACCACCCATCGAATAGCCAATTAATGCGGAATTATCTGTATCAATAAGGTCATATAAAAAAGAATTTTTACTCGTTTTTCCTAAATCTGCCATCTGATTTAAAATAAATAAAACATCCTTAGATCTATTTAATAAAGTGCTTGAAAATCCTGCTGCATCTGAAAATGTCGATTCAGCATGGTCAATAGCAATAACAATATAACCTTTTGATGCAAGGTTTTCAGTTAAGTAAGTCAACAACAATCTGGAACCCAGATAGCCATGCGAAACAATTATTAAGGGAAATTTCTCCAAACTTTTAAGGGGATTAGCATCTCTAACCGCTTTTCCTAAAAATGTAAATGGAATTAATGGTCTTTTTGGGTCATTTGAAGAACCCATTACTTGATTATATACAACTATTTCTTCAATATTTGATTGAATATCAGCGGGATACCATATTTCAGTTTTTAATGTTCTATCATAAAATGCATCAATTCCATTTTTTGATTTTAACACATCTATTTGTTTCTTATTTGTAAATTCTAATGTTTTAACTCCAATTTTAAATTCACCTCTGAAAGCTAATTCCGGAGCATCGGGTAAAGCATCTCCAATTATGAAATTATCTATTGTTGTTTGTGAATAAACTAAAAAATTTTGAAAAATTAAAAAAAAAAGGAAACCATAAAAGAAGATTTTTTTGAAATTCATTTTTGAAATAAAGATTATAGTTCAAATATTTGATTTGAAACAAAGGGCATTACAGGATTTAGAGTGGAGAAGTATTCATTTGTGAAATCTTTTAGAAAACAAATAGCTCATTGTTCCATTAATCACAAAAACGTCCGTATGAAAATTTTTAAGCAAGTTAAATTACTAATAACTAGATAATTAATTTAAAAATTCATGGCGGACGGCCAGTCAGGATTTTTTTTTGTGAGTGTTTTTTTGTTACTTTTTTTCAAAAAAAAGTAAGGCTAACAACAAATTCAGTAAACAGCAATCATTAATTAAAGTTTATAAAATTCAGGG
>JANOMP010000097.1:0-22054 GCA_031420365.1 Cytophagaceae bacterium | reverse complement strand
TGGTTACAACAAAGCAGAAGAAGAAATTAAAGTAAGAAAATGCTCAGAACCAGAACAAAAACTTAAAACAATACTGGAAGCTTTAAATATAAAAAAACGACCCTTCGTGAAATTAAAATCTGTAGTACACAAACCGAAACTCAAAAATCCGCAAATGGCTATTAAAGGCCTACTTAGCTCTGCTTAATACGCAATGTGGGTTAAGCAAGTTAAATTGCTAATAAAAGATAATTAATTTAAAAATTCATGGCGGACGGCTAGTCAGGATTTTTTTTTGTGAGTGTTTTTGGCTGAGCTGGCATTCCAGTTGGTCCGACATTCGGCTTTTTTTCAAAAAAAAGTAAGGCTAACAACAAATTCAGTAAACAGGAATCATTAATTAAAGTTTATAAAATTCAGGGTTTCACTCTAAATCCTGTAAATCCATTTTTAAATTCCAGATTTTAGATTTTCCGTTTCAATATAGTTAACCGGAAATTTTAATGTCTTTAGTAAATCTTTGGTTCGGTTTGGCCTAGCATCCGTAATAAAGACTTGACCAAATATTCCTTCTTTTATCATTTCAACCAACTTATTAATTCTCTTTTCATCTAGTTTATCAAAAATGTCATCTAAAAGCAATATCGGCTTCAATCCTTTGATTTTTTGAATAATATCAAATTGGGCTAATTTAATAGCCATAATAAAAGATTTTTTTTGTCCTTGCGACCCAAATTTCTTAATAGATAAATTCTCCATATAAAAAATATAATCGTCTTTATGAACGCCTTTTGTAGTTCTTTGAGCGGCTAAATCCGTACCAATGCTTTTATAAAAAATCGCTGAAAATTGTTCATCTGCATGTTCTGAAGAATATTCAATGAAAACCTGCTCATTGGCTTCCGATAAATGCACATAAAGTTTTTGAAAAATTGGAATAAATTCCAAAATAAACTCTTTTCGAATGGAATGAATCTGAGTTCCTATTTCTAATAGTTGCTGAGAATAAATTTTCAATAAATCTTCATCAAAATAATTATGTTCTGCGAATTGTTTTAAAAGACTGTTTCTTTGGCCTAAAATACGGTTATATCTTTGATATAATTTTAAGTAGGTCGTATCGGTTTGGGCCAATATGCCATCAAACAATTTCCTTCTTGTTTCGCTGCCATCTCTAATAAGATCGGTATCGTCTGGGGCAATTAAAACAACTGGATATTTCCCTATATGATCTGCTATACGCTCATAAGGATTTTTGTCTTGAAAAAATATCTTTTTATTCCCTTTTTGGATCCTCGAAGTAATTAATTCTTTGTTTTCTGAAATATATACTCCTTCAATCAATAAATTTTCTTGTTCAAAACGTATGTTTAAATAATCTTGGTTATGAATAAAGCTTTTTGATAAAGAAAGAAAATAAACGGCATCTAAAAGATTAGTTTTGCCACTTCCATTTTTTCCAATGATACAATTTAATCCAGACGAAAACTCAAAGAAATGGTTTTCATAATTTCGAAAATTTACAAGCTGAAGTTTTTCTAAATACATTTGAACTGCAATTTATCTCTAAAAATCTAGATTCTAAAAAAATAATGCTTTTGGCCTTAATATTAAATATCTAGAAAAGTAAATTTAATAAAAAATAATTACCCGATACAATCACAGTAAAGGACAGTTATAAGAATACAAAAATTTAATTTTATGACGAATTAAAGAAAAAAAAATACTTTTTCTTGTTTCACATTCATTTATTCAACCTTAAAAGAAATTATACATGAAAGAAAAATCTACTTTTTTACAGAGTAGCTTTAAAAAAGGAGGGCTTCTCCTCCTTTTTTTACTAATCTCTGTTACTTTTGCCTTTTCCCAAGTAAAAGGTAAAGTTACTGATCAAAGTAACGAAGGAATGCCAGGAGTGAGTGTTTCCATAAAAGGAACAAACAAAGGAACACAAACCAATGGAAACGGCGATTATAACTTAGAAGCCTCTAAAAATGCTATTCTTGTTTTTAGTTTTGTCGGCTATTCTACTAAAGAAGTTGTCTTTACTGGACAAAGTGAAGTAAATGTAACTTTAGACTTAGACGATAAAATTTTAAGTGAGGTAGTTGTGGTGGGTTATGGATCCCAATTAAAAAAATCAGTAACTGGATCGGTTCAAACCATTGGGGCTAAAGAAATTAAAGATATTCCAGTTTCTCAAATTGGCCAGAAATTACAAGGGCAATTGGCGGGAGTACAAATAAATCAAACCACTGGTAAGCCTGGTCAAGGCATGAACATTCGTATCAGAGGCCAATTATCTGTTTCTGCGGGTTCCGATCCATTGTATGTGGTAGATGGTTTCCCCATTACAGGAAATATAGGGGCAATTAACCCCGATGAAATTGAGGAAATTACCGTATTAAAAGATGCCTCATCCACTTCAATGTATGGTTCAAGGGCTGCTAACGGGGTAGTCTTAATTACTACAAAAAGAGGAAAAAGCGGCACAAATGTAAGTTTCAGTGCTTTTGCAGGAACACAAGAGGTTCCCGTAAAAGGAAGAATTTCGATGTTAAATGCCGAAGAATTTGCTCAATTTAAAAAAGAGATGTATGAAGATGCCAACCGGCCTGTACCCGTAGAGTTTCAAAATCCGGCTGACTACCGAGATAAAAACAACGACTGGTATGGTGCACTTTTAAGAAGGGCTCCTCTTCAAAGTTATACCTTAAGTCTTACAAACAATACTGCCAAATCTAGAACTGCCGTAGTTGCTGGAGTTTTTAATCAACAAGGAGTTGTTTTAAATAATGAATACAAAAGATATTCTATTCGATTAAATTCTGAATACGATGTATCGTCAAAGGTTAAATTAGGATTTAATGTTGCTCCACAATACGTCTATGACAACACACCAAGAACCGACGGAGACAGAGGAACTGGAATTCTTTTCAATGCATTGCATACGTGGCCAGTTATGCCAATTAGAGAACCTAATGGTGATTTAACCCTGTTCAATAGATTTCCAGCTAGTACCGGAAACATATTTGCATATGCCAACTGGGTAAGGTCAGCAGATGAATTAATAAATGAAACCACTAACACAAATTTGATTTCCAATGCTTATGTAACGTATGAGCCTATTAAAGGTTTGGTGTTGAAATCTACTTTTAATATAGAACTTTTTAGATCTAAGTTTTTCTTTTTCAACCCTTCCACTGCAACAAGTGCTATAAATACTCCAATACCAACTACTGCTGTGTCTATTAGAGAAAATGTTGAAAATTTTTCTTGGCTAAATGAAAATTTAGCTACCTATACAAAAAGTTGGAATAATCATAATTTTGAACTTTTAGGCGGTTTATCTAATCAAAGGTTTTATCAAGAAAGTTCGAGAATACAAGCAGATACCTACGCAGATGATAGGCTACCCACTATACAAGGGGCAATAAATGTTGCCAGAGGAGGAACCAATTCAGGAGTGCAAGAATGGAATTTAACTTCAGTACTATCTCGCTTAACATATAACTTTAAGGGAAAGTATTTGTTTACAGCTGCTATTAGAACCGATGGCTCTTCTCGATTTGGAGCAGATAATCGTTGGGGAACATTCCCTTCGGTTTCAGCAGGTTGGGTAATTTCAGATGAAAGTTTCCTTAAAGAAGTGCCTGCCATTTCTTTTGCTAAATTAAGGGCTAGTTTTGGTGTTATAGGTAATAACAACATTGGTAATTATACTTCTTATGCATTAGTAAATAATACAGTAAACGCAGTGTTCGGAAATACTGTTTCTCCTGGAGCAGTTATTCAATCCTTATCAAATAGTAATTTAGGATGGGAAACCACCAAACAGTTTGATATAGGTTTAGACTTGGGATTAAAAAATGATAGAATTACCTTCGTTTATGATTATTTCTTAAAAAATACTACTAATTTACTCTATAGTGTTCAAATTGCTCAAGAATCAGGATTTGGCAATTTTAATGATAATATTGGAGAAATAAAATTTTGGGGGCATGAGTTTGCTTTAAATACTAAAAATACAACTGGTAAGTTTAAATGGGCCACAAATGCCAATATCTCTTTCAATAGAAATCGGGTGATAGCATTGGCAGATGGAATTGACCGGGTTTATGGTAATTTTCATATTACCCAAGTAGGTAAACCTTTCGGTCAGTTTTATGGTCATATTTCTCAAGGAATGTATCAAAATGCAGAGGATTTGAAAAACAACCCACAAGTTCCTGGCAGATCCACCATTGGAAGTATTAAACTTACAGATCAAAATGGCGACGGAATAATCACCAATGGCGGAAATTTTGATGATAGAGTAATTATGGGAAACCCCTTTCCTACTTTTACCTATGGTATTGTAAATAACTTTTCTTACGGCAATTGGGATGCCAATATAGTGGGTTCAGGTTCTCAAGGAAATCAACTATTGGTTCGTCATATTTATTCTACTGCAAATCTTGATGGAGTATTTAATATGGTAAGTGGCGTAAAGGATAGGTTCCGCACTGAAGCCAATCCTGGTAAAGGAATGTACGGAACAACAGTAGGAGGTGGTAACGTAACAGGAATAGAAAGAGACTGGATGAACAGTAGGTTTGTTGCCGACGCTTCATTTTTTACAATTAAGAATGTAACATTAGGTTATACAATTCCAAAAGCTAATAAAATATTCAAGTCAGCTAGAGTTTATACCGCAATACAGCAACTGGCAGTATTTACTAAATATTGGGGAGGGCCAAATCCCGAAACCAGTGCACAAGGAAATGGACAGGGAGATGGAGGTAACCTCAGCCAAGGTGTGGATCTATCGAATTATCCAGTACCTCGTACCTATACATTAGGTGTCAACTTTAACTTTTAAAATTAAAAATCAATGAAAAAGATACTAATAACTACATTTTTTGTAATGATAGCTTTATCAAGTTGCAAAGAAGATTTTTTGACGGTAATTCCTCAAACCAACCTTAGTTCGGTTACGTTCTTTAAACAAGAAGCCGATTTTCAACAAGCCGTAAACGCTGCTTATGTGCCTCTAAGAGCTATTTCAAATGATAGAGCCTGGCTTTTAGGAGAAATGCATTCTGATAATACCTATTATTTTAGAAATATACTTTTTGGTGCTACCGAGCAGCAAGAAGATATTGCAGATTTTTCAATTCCTACTGCAAATGGGGTGACATCAAATACACATGTTACCAACCAATATAGACTCGATTACCAAATTATTGCAAGGACTAACCAAATATTATCATTGATTGATGAAGTGGTATTTCCGGAGGCAAGTAAAAACAATATTAAAGGCCAAGCTTTATTTTTAAGAGCCTATGCTTATTTTGAATTGGTAAGATACTTTGGCAAAGTACCTTTACATTTAATACCCGTAACTGAAAGACTAAAAGCAGCATTACCTTTGGCCTCAACAGATGAATTATATGCCCAAATCATAAAAGATGTAACAGCTGCAGGCTCTTTATTACCCCTAAAGTCGAAACAAGAAGCGGGAAGAGCAACATCAGGAACAGCAAAGATGCTTTTGGCAAACGTATTTATGGTTCAAAAAAAATGGGCAGAAGCTGAAACCTTACTTAAAGAAATTGTTTCTTCCAATGAATATTCTTTAATGCCAGATTATAATGACGCATTTTCAACCAACACTGGGAATAAGAACAATAGAGAGTCCATTTTTGAAGCACAGTTTTTAGAAGGCGCCGCTGGCTTAAACGGAAACTTTATGTACAACTTTTTACCAAGGCCAATGGCTCCAAATGAGCTTCTTCCCCTTGCTGGTACTTCAAACCCTCAGCCATTAACGGGTGAAGGAAATAATGCACCAACTCCAAATCTAATAGCAAATTACGAAGCTGGAGATAAGCGTAAAGACATCTCGATTGGTTTAGTAACTATTGGTGGAAGTTTACGTAAAGATAAAGTTTTCCCCTATATAAAAAAGTTTGTAAAAACGCATTCATTACATAACAACACAGGCACCAACTGGCCCATTTATAGATATTCTGAAGTATTATTATTTTTGGCAGAAGCATTAACGGAACAAAATAAAATCGCTGATGCAAATATATTTTTAAATCAGGTTCGAGCTAGAGCAGGTTTAGCAGCCACCACTGCCACAGCCCAAACAACATTACGTGAAGTTATTTATAGAGATCGAAGGTCAGAGCTCGCATTTGAAAATAAACGTTGGTTTGATTTGGTAAGAACAGGAAGAGCTATAGAAACGATTACCGCATATGGTAAGGTGGTAATAGCAAATCCAGTAGCTCATTATTATCCGGAAGGTGCAGTTCCAAGAAGCAATGCATTTACCAATATAAGTTTATTGTATGGCCTGCCCGCAGATGAGTCGGCACTTTCACCTCATTTTTGATATTTCAAGTTATAATATAGGCTGTCCAAGATAAATTACGCATTTATCTTGGACAGCCTTATTTAATTTAATAATTTGGTCTTTATATATAAAAAACATCACTATGTTATTCAACCTTAAATTTTTTAAACTTCTTTTCGTGGGTATTGCGCTTATTGGAGCAGCTGCATTTACCATAAACAAAAATCCTTTCTCGAAGACTGCTATAGAGGAAAATCCAAAGATAAAAAAACTACGTTTACCTGAAGGATTTGCCGCAGAACACATTTATAGCCCTTCTGCCAATGAACAAGGTTCTTGGGTGGCTATGGCTTTTGACGACAAGGGGCGATTAATTACTTCTGACCAATACGGTAGATTATACCGTTTGAAAATTCCAGCGATTGGTTCGGCTTCCGTAAAGCCAGAAGTTGAAAAACTGCTAATTGGCACTGGAATAGGAGCAGATACAATGGGAATGGGCTATTCTCAAGGACTTTTGTATGCTTTTAATAGCCTATACGTAATGGTAAATAATAGCAAAGGCAATAGAAACTTTACTAGACATAGCGGTTTATATCGCCTTCAAGACACCAACGGAGACGACCAATTTGACAAAGTAAGCTTTTTGAAATCTATGGATGGCGATGGAGAACATGGACCGCATAGCGTCAAATTGTCGCCTGATGGGAAATCGCTTTATGTAATTTCTGGAAATCATACCGATGTGCCGCCCATGGATGCCTATCGTTTGCCAAACAACTGGAAGGAGGACAACCTATTTCCACATATTAAAGACCCTCGTGGCCATGCAAACGACCGTTGGGCACCAGGTGGATGGGTGGCCAATGTTGATCCAGAAGGCAAACGTTGGGAATTGGTAAGTGCCGGATATCGAAACGCTTATGACTTGGCTTTTAATGAGGTAGGCGACATGTTTGTTTATGACTCTGACATGGAATGGGAATTTGGCTTGCCATGGTATAGACCTACACGAGTTATGCATGCAACTTCAGGAAGTGAGTTCGGTTGGAGACAAGCTACCAACAAATGGTCTGCAACGTACCCTGACAATTTGCCTGCGGTTATTAATATTGGTCAAGGATCTCCTACCAATTTGATACATTTAAAAGATGCTAAATTTCCAGCAAAATACAAGCATACCTTATTAGCCTTTGATTGGAGTTTTGGTATAGTCCATGGCATAAATCTTAAACCGTCTGGCTCCTCTTATACAGGTCAAAGCGAAGAGTTTTTGTCAGGCTTACCTTTGCCTTTAACAGATGGTGTAATAGGCCCTGATGGTGCATTGTATTTTATGACGGGCGGACGAAGATTGGAGTCGGATGTTTATAGAGTTTCGTATGTTGGAAATGAGAGTGCAGCACCTCTACCAGCAGAGCCAATAAATGCAGCCAACGCCCTAAGAAGAAGCATTGAGAAATTCCATACGGGTGGACCAAATGCCGAAGCAGTAAAAACGGTTTGGCCTCATTTGAAAAGTATGGATAGGTTTATTAGATATGCAGCCCGATTAGCCTTAGAACATCAGCCAGTAGAAACTTGGCAGGATCTAGCAATAGCGGAAAAAGATCCTATTTCATCCACGCAATCGTTGTTGGCCTTGATCAGAATAGGAAAAGGAGACAAGCAGAATGAAATACTCAACTCTTTGACTAAAATTAACTTTAAAGCTTTAAGCGAAGCTCAAAAAATAGATGTTATTCGTACTATTGAAATGGCATTTTTTAGAATGGGTGCCCCTTCAGAAGCAAATAAAGTGAAAGTAATTTTCTATTTGAACCCTCATTTTCCTTCGAATACCGCAGAGTTAAATAAGCTATTGAGTAAAGTTTTATTGTATTTAGACGCTCCTGGAATGATACAAAAAACTTTGACCCAAATGAAATTAAAAGATGAACCAGGTGCTACAGATAATATGCTGGCTTCAGCTAGAAACTCGAATGATTTGATTCTGAGAAGTACACAGTACGGTGGTGATATAGCTAACACTTTGGCATTTTTACCTCCAATGCAGCAAACTTGGTATGCTAACGTTTTGACCATGGCTAAAAAAGGCTGGACAGCAGCCGACAGAGAAACCTATTTCAAATGGTTCAATAATGCATTTAATTATAAAGGCGGTAATAGCTATGTAGGGTTTATTGATAGAGCCAGAAAAAATGCTTTGAAGAATGTGCCCGAAGACAAAAAAGCTTACTTCGATAAGCTTTCTGGTGCTGAATTGTTAAGTAGCAACGGAAATAATCTAGTATCGTCGGCTTATCCAAAAGGTCCAGGCAAAAACTGGCAAGTTAGTTCAGGATTACCGATTGTGGAAAAAGGCTTAACTGATAGAAATTTTGAGCAAGGTAAAGCCATGTATGTAGCTACAACCTGTAAAGCATGCCATTCTATGCGTGGCGAGGGTGGAGCTACTGGCCCAGATTTGACGCAATTATATACTAGATTTTCTGCTAAAGATATGATTGAAGCCATTTCAGAACCTAATAAATCTATTTCTGATCAATATGCAGCCACACAGTTTACTTTAAAAAATGGAAATTCTATAGTAGGTAGATTGGTTAATGAAGATAAACTGACTTATTATGTATCTCAAAATCCTTATGCACCTGAATCATTAGAAAAGGTATTGAAAAAGAATGTGTCCTCTACCAAGCTTTCTAACGTTTCAATAATGTTCCAAGGCTTAATGAACAGCTTAAACGAAGAAGAGTTTAAAGACTTGATGGCCTATTTGATGTCTGGTGGAAACGATAAAAATCAAATGTTTAAAGCGCAAAAATAGAACAAAATAAATAAGTTAAAAGGCTACATCTATACTATTTTGATGTAGCCTTTTTTTATTTCAAAATTCATTATTAATGAAAAAATTTTCAACGCTTTTGGTTTTTATTGTATTAGTTGATTTAAATGTTTGCTTGGCTCAAAAAGTAAAGCCAAACATACTTTACATCCTAGTAGACCAATGGAGAGCACAAGCCACAGGATATGCTGGAGATAAAAATGCAATCACTCCAAATTTGGACAAGCTTGCTTCTGAGAGCATAAATCTAAAAAATGCAATTTCTGGAACACCAGTTTGTACACCTCACCGAGCCTCGCTCATGACAGGGCAATACCCGCTTACCACTGGCATGTTTATGAATGATGTTTTACTGGATACTAATGCAACAACAGTAGCAAAAGTTTTTAAAAATGCTGGATATAACACAGGATACATTGGAAAATGGCACATTGATGGGCACGGAAGAAATACATATATACCTCCCACTCGCCAACAAGGATTCCAATATTGGAAAGCCCTGGAATGCACACATGACTATAACAATTCGGCTTACTATGCAGGAGATTCAAATAAAAAAATGATGTGGGATGGGTACGATGTAATTGCACAAACCGAAGACGTTATTGCTTATATAAAAAAGAAAGCTAGTCAAGCAAATCCTTTTTTAATGTTTATTTCTATTGGTAGTCCACATGATCCTTATCAGACGGCACCCGAAAAGTATAGGAAAATGTATGAAAATAAAGAATTAAAAATCAATCCTAATGTACCGGCTGACAAGATTGAAAAAGTAAAAAAAGATTTGGTAGGCTATTATTCTCATATAACAGCGATAGATGAGTGTATCGGAAAAATGTGGCAAACTTTGAAAGATTTAGGAATTGATGAGAATACAATCATTATTTTTTCATCAGATCATGGCGATTTGTTAGGTGCTCACGGAGCTTGGAATAAACAACAACCTTATGAAGAAAGTTTAAGAGTTCCTTTTCTTATTCATTATCCAAAAGTACTGGGGAAGATGGGTAAAACTTTGCCTACATTAATCAATTCTCCAGATATTATGCCCACACTTTTAGGGCTTTCAGAAATCAAAGTTCCAAATTCAGTTGAAGGAATAGATTTTTCTGACGTTTTAAAAGGAACCAAAAAAGACAAAGTCTCGCAAACTCTAATTGCTTGTTATCAGCCATTTGGACAATGGGATAGGCGAAGAGGCGGTAAGGAGTACCGTGGCGTTTACACGGGGAAATATACTTACACCAGAGATTTAAATGGGCCTTGGTTGCTATTTGATAACGAAAACGATCCTTTTCAAATGAATAATCTCATTGGAAAGCCTGAAATAGCAGCAATTCAAAATGATTTAGATTTACGTTTAAAATCAGAATTAGTAAAGAGAAAAGATGAATTTAGGCCAGGTATGGAATATATTAAAAAATGGAATTATACGGTGGATGAGACAGAAACGGTGCCGTATAGAAAAATAAACTACAAAGGGAATCCTATTACAGAATAAAATTTTGTTTTATCCTTTAAAGAATAATTATATTTTGTTCCTTTTTATTTTTGGCATTACAGGATTTAGAGTGGAGAAATATTCATTTGTGAAATCTTTTAGAAAACAAATAAACATTGTTCCATTAATCACATTCCGAATATATTCGGACTGTCCGTATGAAATTTTTTAAGCAAGTTAAATTGCTTATAGCTAAATAATTAATTTAAAAATTTATGGCGGACGGCCTTCAGGATTTTTTTTTGTGCGTGTTTTTTGCGAAACGTCCGGTTAATTTTTCAATTGGACCGGCGGTCAGCCGATGCTGAAATTAAGGCTGACAATAAATTAAGTAAACCGCAATCATTAATTAATTTTATAAATTTTAGGTTTTCACTCTAAATCCTGTAAAGCCTTCTTTTTTATACGACAAAATCTATGGGATTATCTTTTGTAAAAAGGCTTAACATAATAGGCTACAGGCGTTTGGGCAACATTTCCATCTTTATAAATTATATCGTTTGAATATCAATCTTTTAGGTTTATTACAAATATTTGTTTCGATGGGTTTTCTTCTAAAAAAACTATCCTATTGAATGCCAAGGTGTTGCCATCATGTGAAACCACCAAATTTGTGGGAGACACTGTTGACGGTTTTGAAATAGTTGAATATCTCTTTTCAAAATCCTCCTTTCTGATTTTACATTGCTGAATACTACCTCCACAAACGTAAAATACACTTTCACCATCAGGATGCCATCTCAAGCTACCTTCCACATCAGATTCATGAAAAGTCACTTGATTCATTTCTCCTCCATTCGGATTCATTATAAATATTTGCTTGATTCCATTTTTATCTTTTGCCAAAAAAGCCAATAAACTCCCTTCAGCATTTGATCTCACTATTCCCAAACAGCCAGGTTGAGTATAATTCGCTGTAAATGTTAGTCTTCTTTGAGTCGCTCCTTTTGGAGGCATCGGTAAATCTTCTGTTGTCCCTTCCAAAGACCCAAAATCACCTTCAATTTCTATATCCTTTGGAATATCCACCACAAAAACTTCATCTACGTTTTTTCTAGAATTATCTTTTACGGTACCTATAAATCCACGAGCCAGCTGACGAGTGCCATCAGGTTTTAGATAGCCATTTTTACCTATCCAACTGTCTCCGGTTGCATGACTGATATCGTCAGAACCTGGTTTTGGATTTGGTACAACCTTTACCACTATTGCGCTAAACCACTGTCCATCAATATTTTCCCCATAATTTGTTTCCTTAACCTTTATTCCATTCCCTCGTCTTGACACACCAATAGTACGAAGATTATATTTTTCCCCTGTTGATTTTTCAAGAGCTTGCATAATGGCGTCGTTATATGTAAATCCTACCCAGTTTCCATCTCCGCTAAATTCATGTCGGTGTGTACCACCACGTAAAGCACCCTTTGTAAATGGGAAATTCACATTTCGTGCATCCATAAAGATTGACTTATTTTCTTGGTCTTCGTCCACAATTACACCCGTCCGTCGCCATTGTTGGTAAGGATTTTCTAAGGTACAATTCATTAATCCATGAATAAAAACAACCTCATTTCTAACTGGTGAATAACTTACTGCCCCAACTCCCGGCCCGAAATCTTGATTGTTCTCCACTTGGAATACTACTTTCTTCTCCCCAGTTTTTATATTTACTTTTTCGATTCTCGATGAAGCCGCTATTCCCCCTGAATCTGTGCGTATGTCGTAAACCAACCATTCGTTATCTGGCGAAAAGTTATCGTTGTTATCGAGATCGTGGTTATAATCAAAATTTTTGGTGATTTGTTTTTCAGGAAAATAACTCATGGTTTTGCAGCTAAAAAATGTAAGTAAACATACATAAAGCAAATATTTCATTATTTCTGTGGTGCACTTATGATTCCCAGATATCTGCCCATCCAATACGGCAAAAGCCAAATATCACCTGCACTGTGTTCCGAAATACCATTTCGCCCTTTTCTATCTAAATTAAACATATTACTGTTATGTCTTTGAATTGGCCTTTCGTCAGGCGGAAGTACTTCTTTGAGGGTTTGATTTCGAAAATTTAATTCCAATTTTTCTATATCTTTTCTGTGACTATTGCTAATATCCCAATCTATCAAATCAACTGGATGCTCCTGCAAATACCAGATGGCTTCCTTCAAATCGAAATTTGGTGTGCCAGTCAATGCTGTAAAGATATTCCATGCCCCTTCTTTTTCAGGTCTTTCGGCCTCCCAATGGTCAATGATAGCTTTTTTATATTTGGCTCTCAGGTTTTCGTCAAAAGCATAGCGATATAATCCCCAATAACCCAAAAAATACATTTCATCGTCTGAGTGATTCCAAGCATCAGAAAGCAGCTTACTCTTATCGTCTGCATCTCCAGGGGCTAAGCCGATTTCACGCATTGGTCGCATTAAGTTTTCCAAATAACCATGCTTATACATCAGTTCCATGGCTTTCTCTTTGTATTTCGGCTTTTTGGTGAAATGATAAGCCGTTTGTAACATAGCTACGATGTTTGAAGAGTTTAGTTTTCTATCGCCAATGTTGGTAGGAAAGCCATTAACATATGCTGGATTCCACTTACCCCAAAGCGTGGGTTTTCCATCAAAATCTATCAAATAAAGATTATTTTTAACAATATGCGACATCAAGGTATCTATCAAAACCATCGACCTGCGTTTCAAATCGGGATCTGTGATAAGCTCCGCCATGGCACCGAAAACAAAAATATGGCCTATTACTTCGTCGCTACTGGTGGTCGATTTCCAGTTCCATTCTGAATCTTGGGCATGTTGCCAACGTTCAGGATCCGAGAGTTTTTCTATAAATCCACTACGCTCAAACGACCTCGAAGGAAAACCTGGAATACCATTAACCGTGTAGAGTCGTTCCATAGCATCCAGCGATTCTCTACAATTTTGAAGTGCTTCGGGGCTTTTTGTGGTTGCGTATCTAAAAATCTCACCTCCCAAATACATGGAAGTCCAGAGCCCATCATTATCCGAATCCGCCAGAAATCCTGTGGAGACATTTCCTTTTTCGATGTGATCTAGAGAAGCATTGAGTCCATTTCTGATATGGCGGCTTCTTACTTGCTTATCAAATAGTTCTGCTTTTTCGGCCAATGTCATTTTTTTAAAGCAAATTTGTCCCAAACCGGCATCCGTTAATATCAAAACAGAATTTTCCGGACCTGCAGAAATGTCTACCACTAGATTGCTAGGCAACCAGCGTTCTCCATTGTAATAGTCAAATTTTTCATCTACACGTTTAGAAAAGGCCCCATTTTTTGTTCCAAACCAAACTTTATAACCAATAATTTTCACGGCAGTTATTTCGGCCCAAGGTAATTTTTGCTGAATAAGGCCTTGTTTTTTAGTGGCAATATTGTATTCAAAATAGCCATTGTTTGTACCTACAATAAGACCATTGGAAGAAATATCAAAAGCCGTAAAATCTGAACCACTCAAAACTTTATTTAATGAATTGGTATTTAGAGAAAAGGTTGAAAGCGATTTTTTTCCTAAAACCCAAAAAGTATTGTTGCGGGGCTGAAATTTAATGTCCAAAACCTCGTCGCCGCTCAAATCGCCTGTCCAGAGAGATTGCGAGTTTTTTACCAAATACAAATTTTGTTTATCCGAAATCAAGAATTCAAAATCTTTTCCCGCTTCAAAAATTGAGACTTTAGGAAAACCATGTTTTGAGTAAAAACTCCCAGCCCAAGCGTTGCTCAGAATAGCTTTTTCATCCAAAAGCACAAATTGATTTTTATAAGTACCCAAGGCGACTATTTTTTTTCCTTGTAGATTCCTATACACTTTCTCTGAAATAAATGTTCCTGGGTACAAAAACTGCCCGTCATGCGGCAGCATTATGCCATTTTCGGTAAAAACTTTAATGTTGCCATTTCGGTCAGAAAATACCTTTTTGAAAGATTCTTTTCCATAATATTTCACAGAAAAATCCTGCCAGTAAGGTTTATCTTGATGAACTGGCTTTTTGGTTTGAGACAAAACAAAATGGAATGAAAAGCAAAAGACAAAAAACAATACCAATCGTTTCATTATTATTTATTTGAGATTTTCGAGGGGTTTACTACAAGGTATTTTATAGATTTCTTTTCGTCTGATAAATGGTGCGAGTAAGTAATATGCAACAGTCCATCAGCCGTTTGGATAAGACAAGGATACGAAAATCTACCTGCATTAGGTTCTACATTTTCAATATAGGTTTTCCATTTCCAAGTTTTCCCTTCGTCATCAGACAACCACAAAACCAATTGATTTCTTCCATCAGGTATATCATTTCCAACAAAGGCCCAGCTACCGTCTTTCAGAACCAAAACTTCCACACTTGCTGTGTTTGGGATATCTGTTTTGACACTCATACTCCAAGATTCACCTAGATCCGAGGATTCACTATAATGTACACGAGGAGGATAATCTCCGCTGTCACGCATAAAAGCGGAGAGGTTGCCGTTTTTTTTCTGAACTATAGCAGGCTGAATAGGTCCATGACCCACCAAAGGCAAACTTGGATGCCAAGTAGAGCCTTTATCGTCCGAAATGGCCATCAAAGACATATTGTATCCGTCAGAATAAAGCGGGAGTACAATTCGCCCATTGGGCAAAACCAAAGGTTTTATCCTTGTCATCCATCCTATGCTTCGCTTGGTGGCATCGCTACTGGCTGCAATTATCATTTCATCGTATTTCGGGGCATACCCTGCCCAGCCTTTTCCGCTTTCTGGCTGTTCCTTTAGTTTTTTGGCAACTTCCTTCGCAAAGTTATCGTCGGGTTTCAGTAAGATATTGTCTTGCCACGACCAATTTGGTGCACCGGGATTTAGGTAATCTAATGAAGTTTTAAACCTTAATATAGACTGCTCCCATTTGTTAGCTAATACGGCTATCCAAACCAAGAATAGCTTTTGGTCTTGGTTGAGAAAAAGAACAGGATTACAGTCAGGAATATTCGGTGTATCTGCCATCTGAAAAGGCTCACTCCATTTGGTTTCTCCTTTTTTTAGTCGTGCTCCCATCAGCTGAACATCGTCGGCAGTACGCTCGCCACTTCCATAAAACCATACAGCCAAAAAATCGCCATTGGACAACGACACCAAACTACTTCCATGCACATGTTTGGCTTGTGAGGGGAAAATAAGAGTTGATTCGACCAAGGCATCTGCCTTACTTACAAGCGATTGGGCCGAGGCATGGATATATAACATGAATGCAAAAAGCAGAATAGAAGCTCTAATAGCTGTCATTATTTTTATTTCAAGGTCTACTACATGTTTGTATGATTTCCATGGTTTGGAAATTGTGACTAAATATCAAAAAAAAATATCAATAAAATATATTCCTGCTCCAAAAATTTAAATTTCAAAATGAAAATTCAGAAAGTTAAAGACCAAAGAGCATCTTGCCTTTATGCTTTACGGGGTTGTTGGTAAACTTGAATCGCTTAATGGTTTAATTTTAAACCTGCCATTTCTTGGGCACGCATTGATATATTTTGAGATAACTGCCCACGCAAGAGTACTTTGGCAGATGCCAATAGAAAGCGTAAGTAATAATGTTTTAGGAATGATTTATAATTTATTTGTAAATTACTATAAACAACAGCTATCAGCCAAATATTTTACAGGAATATTTGATAAGATAATTTAATTAAAGTGTGTAAAAATATTTGATTCCACTACCTTCACGCTTTTTGTTGATGTATTCACTGGTGATTGAAGAAATAATATTCAAGAAAAAACTCAAAATGTAACTATTATCCCATCAAAGTTCCCCTAACAAATCTACTACCCAAACAAATTCAGACCAAAGCGAAATTGATTTACCAGTTCACCCAAAATAAATAATCAGAAATCTAAATAGTGATTTATACCAACTATTCTTAAATTGCGTAAAATCTAGCGATATTCAACGAGTTTAGCACAATTCCATGGCCTTCAACGAAAACACAAGAGTAAAAATACCAGCCATACTTCACCTATGCAGATTGGGTTATAGGTATCTATCGCTGTCCAATGCCACTTGGGATCTTCAAACCAACATTTTTACGGATATATTCCACAAAAGCATAGCTAAGATTAACCCCGATGCAGATGAAAGTGCCATCAAAAAGACCCTAGAAAATATATACATAACCCTTGATAGTGAGGATTTAGGCGAAAGCTTTAGCAAAATGCTAAACGAAACCTCTGGAATAAAACTTATCGATTTTAAGGATTTCTCAAACAATGACTTTCACGTAGTCACAGAGTTAAACTATAAAAACGGAGATGAAGAATTTAGACCCGATATTACGGTTTTAGTAAATGGTATGCCCTTAGCATTCATCGAAGTCAAGAAACCCAACAACCAGGAGGGCGTTTTGGCTGAAAGAGACCGAATAAATGTTCGATTCAAAAACAAGAAGTTCCGTAAATTCATCAATTTGTCTCAGTTGTTGGTATTTTCTAACAACATGGAATACGACAGTGAATCAGTGGAACCCATTCAAGGAGCATTTTATTCTACTACATCATATACCACAGCCAACTTTAACTCATTTAAAGAGGAAGAAATATTTGATTTAGATACAATTCTAAGCCCCGGTGACGAAGAAGTTGAGAATGTAGTATTGAAAGACAATAACCTATCTACAATCAAACATTCGCCGGAGTTTCAGACCAACAAAGACCCAAACACACCTACCAATAGAATCATAACCTCTTTGTTTTCTAATGACAGGCTAAAATTTTTGCTGAAATACAGCCTCGCTTATGTGAGAGAGGAAAAAGGCATCGAAAAACACATCATGCGGTATCCGCAGATATTCGCCACTAAAGCCATCAAATCAGCTTTTGATTCAGGCGAACGCAAGGGAATAATCTGGCATACACAAGGCAGCGGTAAAACAGCACTGGCTTTTTATAACGTAAATCACCTAACAGACTATTTTCAGTCAAAGCATCGTTCCCAAGTTCTATTTTATTGTGGATAGAATTGATTTGCTTGACTAGGCAAAAAAAGAATTTGCCAGCAGAGGTTTGGTGGTACATACCGTAAATTCCAAACAGGAATTATTGAACGATTTCAGGCTGAAGCAAGCCATACACAACAAGTCGGGAAAGCAGGAAATTACTGTGGTAAACATCCAAAAATTCAAAGATGATACCGACTTGCTAAAAGCAAAAGAATACGATATCAATACCCAAAGGGTATATTTTTTGGATGAGGTACACCGCAGTTATAACCCAACAGGTAGTTTTTTAGCCAACCTTTTCAATTCCGACAAAAACGCCTTTATCATTGGCCTTACGGGTACGCCTCTCATTGAGAAAGATAGGCTCACCAGGAGTACTTTTGGCAAATACATCCACAAATACTATTACAATGCTTCCATTGCAGATGGTTATACCCTAAAACTCATCCGAGAAGACATTGAAACGAGCTACAAAATTTTAATGCAGGAAGCCCTCAAGCAAATTGAAATTCTTAAAGGCCAGGCAGACAAAAGAAAAATATATGCCCATGAAAAATTCGTGGAGCCCATGCTCGATTACATCGTAGATGATTTTATTCAGAGCAGAACAAGGTTTGGAGACCACACCATCGGAGCCATGGTAGTGTGCGACAGTTCGGAGCAAGCATCAAAACTTTTCGAGATATTTATAAACAAGTATAACCCAGACCAAAAAACAGTAGAACATGTACAACCCTATGCTATGGCGGCAGAGCCATCGGCAGTTTACGGTAAATATTCTAAAAAAGGGAAACTAACGGCTTCTCTTATCCTACATGATGTTGGAACAAAATTTGATAGAAAACAAGAAGTAGAAGATTTTAAAGAGGGCCACATAGACATCTTGTTTGTGTACAATATGCTATTGACTGGCTTTGATGCCAAGCGTCTCAAGAAACTATACATCGGCCGAATCATAAAAGATCACAACCTTTTACAAACACTTACGCGAGTAAACAGACCGTATAAAAACTTCAAATACGGTTATGTGGTGGACTTTGCAGATATCAGCTCAGAGTTTGACAAGACCAACAAAGCCTATTTTGATGAGCTGCAAATAGACCTAGGTGACGAAATACTGCATTACTCTAACCTTTTCAAGTCTAAAGCCGAGATCGAGACCGAAATCAAGGATATCAAAGAAAAACTCTTTCATTACGACCTAAAGAATGCCGAAGTTTTTTCTAGCCAAATTAGCCAGATCCAAGACAAAAAGAAAGTATTGGAAATCAAAAAAGCCTTGGAGAATGCAAGAAACCTCTATAACCTCATTCGGTTATACGGGCATTTCGAAATGCTCGAAAAAATCGACTTCAAAAAACTAAACGAACTCTATAACGAAACCTCCCGGCATCTTGAGCTTTTAAACCTCAAAGAATCGATGCAAAACAATACCGACACCACCAATCTGCTCAATGTAGCCTTGGAGAGTGTGATTTTTATGTTCAGAAAAATTTCCGAACAAGAAATGGTGATTGCAGACAGGCTCAAGGATATGCTTAAAAAAACGAGGGAGGCCCTAAATAACAATTTCGACCAAGCCGACCCGCAGTTTGTATCGCTATATGAGGAGCTAAAACGACTATTTGATAAAAAGAATCTCGACGAAATTACCCAAGACGAGATGAAACACAACATTGGCTCTCTTCAGCAAATATACGATAGCGTGGCCGAGCTCAACAGACAAAACAATTTATTGAAGACCAAATACCAAAACGACCCCAAATACGCCCGAATACACAAAAGAATAAAGGAAAAAGGCGGAATATCTGATAGAGAAAGCGCAATTCGCGATACCTTGATGGATATAAAAGCCAATGCCGACAACAAAGTACTGATCAATTCAAAATTGCTCGAAAACGAAAGCTACTTTGATAAACTCATGATGCAAATGGTATTAAACGGCTTTATTTCTACCAAAGTACCATTAAACCCAGATGCAGCCAAATACATAAATGGCTGTTTAGTAAAAGAATACATAAACGAATATCAAGGAAAATACGCATGGTAACATTAGACTTTACGGCACAAACTAAGGCATTGATTGATAACCTAAAAGGTGTTTGTACTTCGTACGGTTTAGGAAACGACGTAAACGAATTCAAAATCATCACGCAGGTGTTTTTGTACAAATTCATGAACGATAAGTTTGGCTATGAACTTAAACTACTCAGGCCCGAGCTGGCACAGGCAGAGGAGAGTTGGGAAAAAGAAATAGTCAAATACACCGAGCAAGACTACGAAATGCTGCTCTTGCAACTCAACCCCGACAACGCCAAACTCAAAAGAGAGCACTTTATTTCATACCTCTACAACAGGCAAGATGGCGAAGAATTCGCCAAACTATTTGACGATACCCTCAGAGACATTGCCGTTTTCAACAACGACATATTCTCTGTGAAAACCGGTACGGGCTCTCGTATCATATTGTTTGACGAACTTAGCAACTTCATCACCGACAGCTCGGCCAGAGACCCATTTTGTAAAGCACTGATTAATCAATTGGTTGAATTTAATTTTGAATCTATTTTCAGCCAAAAGTTTGACTTCTTCTCTACCATCTTTGAGTACCTCATCAAAGACTACAACAAAGACGGTGGCGGCAAATACGCCGAATACTTCACACCACATGCCATTGCCAAAATCATGGCAGCCATTTTGGTGGACCAACCCGTGAGCAATGTTACCGGCTACGACCCATCGGGCGGCTCGGGTACGCTATTGATGAACTTAGCTCATGCCATAGGCGAAGACCGATGCACCATTTATTCTCAAGATATTTCTCAAAAAAGTACGAGCTTGCTCAGGTTAAATCTGATATTAAACAACCTGGTGCATTCCATTCAAAACATTGTGCAGGGCAACACCATCAAAACCCCCTACCACAAAGACGGAGACAAACTCATGAAGTTTGACTACATTGTCTCTAACCCGCCGTTTAAGCTGGATTTTAGCGATTATGTGGCCGACTTGGACACCAAAGAAAACAAAGAACGCTTTTTTGCGGGATACCCCAATATACCAAACAAAGACAAGGATAAAATGGCCATTTATCCCTTGTTTATCCAGCACATCATGCACTCCCTTTTTACCAAAGGCAAAGCGGCCATAGTAGTACCAACAGGGTTTATAACTGCCCAAAGTGGCATAGAGCGTAAAATAAGAGAGAAACTGGTGGAAGAAAAAATGCTCCGTGGCGTAATAAGTATGCCAAGCAATATATTTGCTACTACAGGTACCAATGTTTCCATTTTGTTTCTCGACAAAACCAATACCAAAGGCGATATTGTACTGATGGATGCCTCCAAGCTAGGCACCACCGTAAAAGACGGCAAGAACCAGAAAACGCTATTATCAGATATGGAAGAGCTGCGGATCATCGACACTTTCAATGCCCATAAAGCTGTAGACGATTTCTCAGTGGTACTTTCTTATGAGCAAATAGCGGAAAAAAATTACTCATTTAGTGCAGGTCAATATTTTGAAGTGAAGATAGAATATACCGATATTTTGACTAACGAGTTTGAAGCCAAAATGCAAAGCTTCAAAAATAATTTAGATAATTTATTTTCTGAATCTAAATTTTTGGAATTAGAAATTCAGAAGCAGATAGGAAGCCTGGTTTTTAATGATAACGTGAATGAATAATTTTTATGAATAAATTGCCCATTCCCATAGAGCCTGAAAAAGTCGAGCTAATATTAAAAGAACTGTCTTTGTTAATAGAGCAAAGCAAACAAAAAATAGCACATGTTTCCAATAGTACCTTAACACTTCTGTTTTGGCATGTAGGAAATCGCATAAATGAAGAAATTTTACAAAACAAACAAGCAGACTACGGAAAGCAAATTGTGTCTACACTGGCTACACAATTAAAAACACTTTATGGTCGCAACTTTGAGGAGAGAAATTTGCGAAGAATGATTCAATTCTCTGAGCAGTTCCCAGATCTTACAATTGTGTCGCCACTGGCTACACAATTGAGTTGGTCGCATTTTATTGAGCTGTTTCCGTTAAAATCAATGGAGGCCAAGTTGTTTTATGCCCAAAAAACCATAGAGGAAGCATGGGGCAAGCGTGAGCTGCACCAACAAATAACGAGGAAAGCCTTTGAAAGAAAGGGAATAGCTGATGTTCAGTTGTCCAAATTTCCAGCTGAATTACAAAACACCTTCAAAGACCCCTACATTTTAGATTTTCTCAACCTCAAAAACACCTATTTAGAGCAAGATTTAGAACGTGCCATTTTACAAGAATTGGAAGCGTTTATTTTGGAGTTAGGCAAAGGTTTTGCATTTATGGAACGCCAAAAACGCATGATTATTGATGGCGATGATTTTTATTTAGACCTTTTGTT
>JANOMP010000096.1:0-1635 GCA_031420365.1 Cytophagaceae bacterium | reverse complement strand
ACCGACAACCGATAACGGAACTGTGAAAAAATAATCGCCGTAAAATAAAAATAATTTATTTCTCAAAGAAAAAATTGTCATGAATAAAAATATTCATTACATTTGAAAACCTAGAGCTATACATTTTTATTATTATTATGTCTAAATTTTTATCCAAATTCAGTGAAAGATTCGTTTCCAAGTGGTTGGTTTTGGTCATGGACGTATTTATTGTAGGCATATCATTTGTTTTTTCAACAGCCCTTCGTTTTAACTTTGATTTAACTTATATAGACCCACAATTATTTAAATATCATTTATTCTTAGTAATTCTTTTGAGGCTAAGCTCATTTATGTACCTCAAAACTTTCACTGGTATTATACGCCATACTAGTATTGAAGACGGCAAGTTACTATTCAAATCCATCGTATTATCAAGTATACAATTGCTCATACTTTCGCTTATTAATCTAGGCAATTATTCAAAATATATATCTATTCCTACTTCATTAATAGCTATTGATTTTTTTATTGTTTTGTTTGGCTTAGTCTCCAGCAGATTAATTATTAAAGGTCTGTTTGATAGCTTGCTAAATACCTTTAAAAAACAACAATTCGTAATAATATATGGTGCTGGTCAATTGGGCTTGATTACTAAAAATACCATTAAAAAAGATAAAAGGAAAAAAATTGAAGTTCTTTGTTTTATAGATGATAATCCTGGAAAAATTGGAAAATCTATAGAAGGAACAAAAGTATTGTCATTTGAGGATGCAATTAAATCTTACATCACTAATGAAACCTATAAAGAATTAAATATTGAAATTATTTTCGCAGTACAATCTATCTCATCTACAAGAAAAAAAAAAATTGTTGACGATTTTTTAGAGCTAGGAATTACAATAAAAACTTTACCTCCAATAAAGTCTTGGATAAACGGTGAATTAAGTGTAAATCAAATTAAAGAAATAAAAATTGAAGATCTGCTTGAAAGAGAAGCCATTAAAATGAACAACAAGTTTGTAATGGAAACTCTTACCAACAAAGTTGTTTTTATTTCAGGGGCAGCAGGGTCAATTGGTAGTGAACTAGTTCGACAAATTTTGCAGTTTAATCCCAAAAAATTAGTTTTGATTGATCAGGCAGAATCCCCATTGTATGATTTAGAAACTGAATTGACACGTTTAAAGCAAAAGTCTAATAATACAACAGAACTCCTAATAGAAACTAGAAATATTTCGAATAAAATACAATTAGAAAAACTTTTTGCGATTCATTTGCCAGAAATCATATTTCATGCGGCTGCTTACAAACATGTGCCATTAATGGAAAAAACTCCGTTTAAGGCGGTAGAAGTAAATGTGTTTGGTACAAAAATTATGGCAGATTTAGCTTCTGAATTTAAAGTATCTAAGTTTGTAATGATTTCTACTGACAAGGCTGTTAATCCAACAAACGTTATGGGTGCTTCGAAACGATTGGCCGAAATATATGTGCAAGCATTAAATTCTCATCATACCAATGAAACACGCTTTATTGTAACTCGTTTCGGAAATGTTTTGGGTTCAAACGGGTCTGTAATACCATTATTTAAAAAACAAATAGCAGCCGGTGGTCCGGTTACAGTTACCCACCCCGATATTGTAAGATATTTTA
>JANOMP010000095.1:0-7233 GCA_031420365.1 Cytophagaceae bacterium | reverse complement strand
TTTGCTACCAAGCTCACTATCAATTAGTTGCGATATTTTGGCATTATCAAAACTTTGAGAAACGAAATTTAATCCGCCGAAGGCATTGATGGAGTCAGAACTATTTTGTATTTTCACGTAGCGATATTTTACACCCATTTGGGTGATGTTTAACAACATAAATATAGCTATAAATGCCTGAATATCAATGGTATTCGGGCATTATTTTTTGATTATTTGCGGATTTTAGGGGTAAATGTAAAAGAGTAAATATTGCCGTTGCATATCACGGTAGAAATTTAACTCTTGAAACAAGTCCTGCATTAATGCTAAAACGTCTAAAGAAATTGGTTTCGGAAAACTTTGGAATGTCGGACCAAGAAGTTGCTGAGTTTCAATTTTTATTAAATGGGAATGCACTTGATAGTTTAGATATTATGGTGGGCTCTTTAGTTAATTATTGCGGATGTTCAATTTCTTTGGTGTTTGCACCCAAAAAGGACATAAATGGTTTTTTTGAAACACCATTAGAAATTCTGCATAATGATTTAGATGATCCCAATTATCTATCTGGCGAAATAGAAGGGAAATGGGGAAAGGTAGGAATAGAAAATGAGCCCGAGGGGTTCATTTTTCTTTTTTGGTTAATAGCCAAAAATGGAATGAAGTATTATTTGCGATTTGATCTGACTAATTATAACAAAGAAGCACCCACAGCTCAGCTTTGGGACATGGACTTACACCTTCCACTATCTCAACAATTGTTTCCTGATTGGTCACCAAGATGTACACAAGTTTTTAGAATTTGGGGTATTCAATCTTTGTATTTACCATGTGACCGTTTGGCTTTTTCTGGCCACCCAAATTGGGAAATTGAACATCCTTCATTAGTCTGGGAAAACGGAGAAGATTCAATATATAAATATTTGAATGAAGTTTATCAAATTTTAAATTAGTAAAAACATGAAAATGACATTATTTAAATGGATAAGTTTAACTCGAGGATTACGCAAAAGAGGCAAAGGAATTAGGGAAAGTGGTGCTTTTCTTATAGGTAAAGATGGTTCTAATAAAATTTCAAATATTATATATTATGATGAAATTGATCCCAATGCTTTTTCAACAGGTATAATAGTTTTGGATGGTCTATATTATGCAAAACTTGATATGATTTTAAAAATAAATAAATCTGTGGTAATTGCAGATATTCATACTCACCCAATTGGCTGCAGTACTAAGCAAAGTGACTCAGATAAAATGCATCCAATGTGTCGTATTAAGGGGCATATTGCATTTATAGCCCCTAACTATGCCTCAAAATTATTTTTAAAGCCTCAAAATTGTAGTTCTTATTTGTATGAAGGTAATTTCAATTGGAAAAATTTAGAGAAAAACAATTTCCCACTTAAATTAACTTTAATATGAATTTAAATTTTGAGAAAATACAAAGACATATTTTTGCAATTGCAGAAAGTAAAAATATTTCGATGGAAGAAGCAGAAAATCTTCTTGAAAAAAGTGTGTTGATTTTAGAAGCTAATGAAGAAATCAACAATTCATACGCTTTACAATTAGCCTTCTTTACTTGTTACAACATGGGAAATAGAATTTTCAAAGGCGGTGTAAAGTGTATATTACCTATAGGAGCTCCCAATTTGTTAAAAACTGAAGGAGATTCTTTTAATGAGGCTTTGAATTCTCTTTTTTCAATTAATCAAGAAGTTATTGCAAAACTGAACTCGCCAAAAATTCTTTTTGGAAAATCACCAAAGGCGAGAAATCAAGTTGAGGTAATTTGTTCAAGCTGGCAGGCGGGGCTAAATGTTTATGAATCAGAAAGAGTTTCATTAAAAAACAGAAATTCAGAATTATCACTTGGAGCATGCTTATCTTCCTCATTCGCATTATTTTGGGCTTTTGAATATACTTTTGAAATAACAGGAGATCTTCAAACAGAATCATTTGGGTATTCTTTGTGGAATTCATCATTGAAGTATCAGTGGTTTGAAAAAGAAGCTGAAGGTCCAGAAAATGTAAAAATTCCATCCAAGATTTGGAATGTTGGACTTGGACATTTGGGGCAGTCATACATATGGACTTTAAGTCATTTCAAAAAGCATAATGATTTAAAATTTCTTTTACAAGATTTTGATAACCTTGGTATTGAAAACCTAGGGTCACAAATTTTAAGCTTTGCAAGTCAAATCGGAAGTCCTAAAACCAGAGTGTGTTTAGATTTTTTATCTAAAATGAAAATCAATTGTATTATTATTGAAAAAAAGTTTGTTAAAAACGACCAAATTGATGATTCGCTTTACGATTATAAAGTATTAATTACGGGTCTTGATAATTCAATTTCAAGGAGCATTATTAATACAGATAGGTTTGAGTTATGTTTAGATGGTGCAACAAATGGTTCTTTGTTGAATTTTGATTCATTTACTTTTAGAAATTTAAAATTATGTGAGCAAAAACCTAATGAAATATGGGACCCAGAAAATGTAAAATCAAATATTCTTCATAAAAATCTACATAAAATGGTTGTGGAAAAAGGTGGTTGTGGAGAATTAACAAATTTTGGCATTTCGACTCCTTTCGTAGGCCTTTTTGGTAGTTGCATTTTAATTTCTGAATTGGTAAAAAGTTGTAATAGTGGTAAATCGTCCTCTATTTTTTCAGGAAAAATGAGGTCAACATCTAGCTTTAGCACGGTATAAAACGTCAATTTAGTACCTCAAAATCCTATTTAAGGAGTTTGGGGTATTTTTATATAATAAGTAATCAAAATTATATTGATAAAATCAAATCTTATGCTAACTAAAATTAGGTATCACAAAACTGTTTATTTAACTAAACAAACATAATTAAAAAATGTATATTATAATGAACAAAATTTGAACCTCCTTCAAAATTTCCCCCCAAAAAAAGCCAAAGATTTAATTTTTAGCTCTTTCCAAATTATTTTACGCCTCAATGGTTTTACTCAACTTTCAATTCATACTTCAATACATAAACCCAAATAACCACAATGGTATTTTATTATTAATTCCTATTGGTATGTCGTCGAGTGCTAAAAAACTATTTTCTATTCCTGCTATTTGTTCAAATCCTTTAGATGCCCCACCCACTTCAAATATGTATTTATCATCAATAATAAAGTCGCCTTTCTCTGCAAGAGTTACATTGCTTTTTATACGCATTTGATTCATAAAAAAGGTTTCTCTTAGAGTACCAATATTAACTTCGGTTTGACTTAAATATAAAAAGTTAGTATTGTCAAGATAAATCTTGTCGGGTTTGGTGAGTTGCGAGTAAAACTTGCCGTTTTTTCTAGCCAAAGCCAATATACTCGCTTTCTCAAGTGCCGAAAGATAGTTTAAAAGTGTAATGCGGTCTATTTCTAAAGCTTCGGCCAATTTTGTAATGTTGGGTTGATAAGGAACCTGTGTTGAAAGTAAAAATATCAACTTTCGTATTTTGGGTATTTTTGCCAATTCTATTGACTCTAGTAATGCCATATCTTGCTCTAAGACTACATTTAGAACATTTAAGAGCTTGTGGTGGTAGTTTCTTACACCTTCCAAATAAAACGGGAAATAGCCGTGCTTCAGATATCCCGAAAAATGCTCAAGTGGTTTAAAGTTTTGAATTAAATCATGACAAATGTGTTCATGTTTTGAAACAATATCATCAAGGCTTATTGCCGGTATATTTTTAATTAATTCAATATTCAAATATTCGCGATACGATAAACCATAAAGCGTATATTTCACACTTCGCCTACTCAAATCTGCTTCGCCTTTATAGATATCAAGTATAGAAGAACCTGATGCCACCACTTTGAGGTCTTTGATTTTATCCCGAATATTTTTTAGTTCTTGGCTCCAATTTTGGTATTTATGAATCTCATCAATGAACAAGTGCGTACCGCCTAAGTTGGTATGATGCCTAGCCAGGTCCATTAGGGTGAAGTTTGACAAGGATATGTCGTCCATACTCACATACAATGCATTTTGACTCATTCCAAACTGCTCATTAATATGTTGCAATATTAAAGTAGTTTTCCCTACGCCTCTAGAACCCAGAATAAATAAAAGAGGTTCGCTCCAGTCTATTTCATCTATAAAGTTTCTCCGGAACAGTGGTTTTAATGCTGCAAGCGTTTCTTTATATTCAAGATATATTTTGTCCATGATGCACAAAAGTACAATTGTTTTATTTAATAAACAAAAAATATAAAAAAATAAATATTATAATAAACAAATATAAAATAAAAATGTTTATCAAAATAAACAAAAAGACAATCTTATAATCTCAGATAAACCTAGGTAGAACCTCTTTTAAAAAACTTTTGAAAAAAAAAGAGCCAACTAAGTAAATAGTTGGCTCTTTCCAGAATTGCTTCGTACCAATAAAAATTATTTAATTTCTACTACAGCACCTGCTTCTTCTAATTGCTTCTTAAGTGCATCAGCTTCGTCTTTAGCGATACCCTCTTTCAAAGCCTTCGGAGAAGAATCTACTAATTCTTTTGCTTCTTTCAATCCTAAACCTGTAAGGTCTTTTACTAATTTCACTACTTGTAGTTTATTAATACCTCCTGATTTAAGAATTACGTCAAATGCTGTTTGCTCTACAACTACTTCTGCTTCCGCAGCAGCTGGACCAGCAACCATTACAGCACCAGCGGCTGCAGGCTCAATTCCATACTCGTCTTTAAGAATTGCTGCTAATTCATTTACTTCTTTTACAGTTAAATTAACTAATTGTTCAGCGAATGCTTTCAAATCTGCCATTTCTATATTTTTTTTATTTTAAACTAATTTTTTAAGGAAAACTGCACCTTGCAATCTCCAAATGATTTTTTTAGGCTGCCTCTTTCTCCGAAAGGGTTTTAAGGATGCCCGATAATTTGTGACCCCCACTCTGCAATGCACTAAGTACATTTTTAGCAGGCGACTGTAGTAATCCGATTACTTCGCCAATCATTTCAGCTTTAGATTTCAAGTTCGTCAAAGCGTCTAATTGGTCGTGACCAACAAACAATCCGCCGTCTATTGAAGCTCCTTTAAGCTTAATTGAATCTTTATTTTCTTTTAAGAAATCTTTCAAAAGCTTAGCGGCTGCTTTACCCGATTCTGGGTGAAACATAATGCCAGAAAAACCTTTAAGAACTGACTCGTTGAAAGACGTATAATCTGTGTCGAGGGTCTCAAGAGCTTTTTCGATCAGTGTGTTTTTCACTACGACATACTCTATACCCCTTTCAAAACACAAGCGTCTCAATTTGTTGGTTTTCGCAACAGACATGCCACTTGCATCGGTGATATAGAAATAAGGAATGTTTGCAAACTTTTCGCTAAGATCTTGAATAATAATTGCTTTTTCTTCTCTTCTCATGATTACAATCCTATTATAGTTGATTTGTCAATCTGTATTCCTGGACTCATAGTGCTAGACAATGAAATGCCTTTTACATAAGTTCCTTTTGCTGAAGACGGCTTAAGTTTAACCAATGTTTGGATAATCTCGTTTGCGTTATCAGCTATTTTAATAGCGTCGAAAGAAACCTTTGCAATACCTGCGTGAATAATTCCTGTTTTGTCAACTTTAAAGTCAATTTTACCAGCTTTTACTTCTCTCACTGCCTTTCCAACTTCTAAGGTTACAGTACCAGACTTTGGATTTGGCATCAGACCACGAGGTCCTAATACTTTACCTAAACGTCCTAGTTTGGCCATAACAGTAGGCATGGTAATGATTACGTCGATATCAGTCCAACCTTTTTCGATTTTTGAAATGTACTCATCAAGACCTACGAAATCAGCCCCTGCCGCTTTAGCTTCTTCTTCCTTGTCAGGAGAACAAAGAACTAAAACACGAACAGTTTTACCAGTACCGTGAGGAAGTGCTACAACTCCACGAATCATTTGATCTGCTTTACGAGGATCAACACCTAATCTAACGTCTATATCAATTGAAGAGTCAAATTTTGTGTAAGAGATTTGTTTCAAGATTTCAGCGGCTTCTACTAAGCTGTACGATTTTGTCGCATCAAACTTTGATAGAGCCTCTTTTCTTTTTTTGCTTATTCTAGCCATAATTTTGGTAATTAACGTCTTGCTCAAGGCAAAACTCCCATTTTGTTTAAATTAATTAAAAAGGACTTGGACCTGTAATATTTAAGCCCATGTTGTTAGCGGTGCCTTGAATCATCTTCATAGCCGACTCTATAGTGAAGCAATTTAAATCTGGCATTTTAGTCTCAGCGATGGTTTTCACTTGATCCCAAGTTACCGACCCTACCTTATTACGATTGGGTTGGTCTGAACCTTTCTTAACTTTCGATGCTTCGATCAACAACACTGCGGTAGGAGAGGTTTTAATAACAAACTCAAATGATTTATCAGTATAATATGTAATTAATACTGGCACCACTTGGCCCATTTTATCTTGTGTTCTAGCATTAAACTGCTTACAGAACTCCATGATGTTAATACCTTTCGAACCTAAAGCTGGACCAATCGGAGGTGCAGGGTTAGCTTGACCACCCTTGGCTTGTAATTTTAAGTATCCTGCGATGTCTTTCGCCATTGTTTTGAAATTTTAAATTTTGAGAAATACGAACTAACGAACTCAATCTAAATTTTCTTCATTTTAGTCACATTCAAAGGAAGTCTGTTTAAATGTTCATCCGATTCTCCTAAGTTTTTCTCTTACTCCTCAGGGGAAGCCTAACATATTGATAATATGACAAGAGACAGAGAAAAACTAAGCCATAAAAGACAAGCTGCCCAAAATGGAATGCAAAGGTAAGAAATTGATTTTTTAATTCAAAAGTTTTTTTAAAATATAAATAGAGAGCAAGTTTGGTAATTAAAAATAAACGCAAAGAAACTTTAATTTTAAAGGATTACTAGTTTTATTTTATTCCGTTTGAACATTAAAGATACTTAATGCGAATTAAGGGTTAAAATGCAAAGATCAAAAAAGCAGCAGCTAATTTTCCAAAAATATGGACTTGTAGTCCTTTGATTGAACGAACTTTACTTGCTCTCTGGATGTCCGTTTTTTCTATTAACCAATTGAAGAACCCTTCTATAGGTTGACCAATAGTCGACACTGCTTTTGAAAACTGAAAATTGTATGTTCTGTCCCAATATTTCAAAGCATGGCTCTGGCCTTTTACAGCTTTTATTGCCCTCAACATTTCAGAGTTATTTTTGACATACAGCTCATCAAAGAACTCCTGGT
>JANOMP010000094.1:0-5666 GCA_031420365.1 Cytophagaceae bacterium | reverse complement strand
CGCATCATGAACACCCAAAAAATAGTGAAGACCTCGTTTGTAAACGACAAAGGAAAGGTAATAATAATAAAAAAATGTAGTGAACCAATAGCCCAGGCTTTAGAAATATACCAAGCAACAAAATATCAACCCAAACCTTTCCGTATGAAAAAGTTTGTGTTACCCCAATAAAAAATATTGTCATGTCAAGTCTATGACTGTCAATTACTTACAAGAATCAAAAGACAAGTTGGGTTAAAACTCTAAGGCCAAGTTTAGCAAAGTACGAACCATAGAGAAAGAAGTTTTGAGTTTTTCCAAAAGGAAGAAATAATTACAAACTTCGCAAGAAAAGGTTCCAAAATGGCGATAGGCCCTAATAATAGCGAGGTAAAGGAAAAGCTTGGAAGGTAGCTTTGGGAATGAAAAGAACCACTATGGATTAAAAATAAAAGCAAATCGACAGAACTCACCTGGCTGTATTTTGGAATAATAACCAGTAATGTGGTAAAAATACCCGAGCAAAGAGAATAACAAAAAAAGAAAAGGGAAAGGAAACAAAAGCGAAAAAAGCTGCATAATCCTAACAATAAAAAATTCTAGGGAGGAGTCCGCCCCAACCAAACCAATAGCCCAAAAATAAATAAAAACTGTACTATTCCAAGAATTAAAAAAAGTCATCTAAAAAAATAACTCGTCAAGTAAGCAGGTTTTTAAATTTAACCCGAATTTTTTTGAAACTTCAAGTAAACCCTATTTACTTGGGCTGGATACATAAAAACTAGAATAAAATTAGATTTTGATTTTTAAATGCTGTAGACATTTAGTAATATCCTCCCAGGTCGTAAATTTTCCAAAACTAAATCTTAAAGAGGAAAAGGCATCAGCATCAGTCAAACGCATTGCTTTCAAAACATGGGATGGAAAAGTTGAAGCTGAGTTACAAGCAGACCCATTTGAAATTGCCAAATCTGAAAAGCGGATTAGTAATTCTTCCCCATCATATCCAGCAAAACAAACGTTTTGAATATGAGGAACTCTTGAAACATTCGATGCATTTATTTTACAAAAAGGAAACTGAATTAATAACTTACTAATAAAATGATTTGCAATATCATTAATTCTAATCAGCTCATTTTCTAGATTTTCCATTGAAACTTCCATCGCTTTTCCTACTCCTACTATCCCAGGTATATTTAATGTGCCACTTCTTAAATTCTTTTGATGCCCCCCCCCAACAATTTGGGAATTTATTTTCATATCCTTGTTTCTAATTAAGACTCCTATACCTTTTGGACCATAAAATTTATGAGCAGAAAAAGACATTAAATCAATTCCAAGATTCTGAAAATTCACTGCTATTTTTCCTATTGCTTGGGTACCATCAACATGGACTACCACATTATTTGCCTTTGCTAATGCAATTACCAGTTCTAAAGGATTAATAAGGCCTGTTTCATTATTTACCCAAAGCAAAGAAATCAAACCAGTTTCCGGAAGGATTGCTCTTTCTAATTCTTCAATATTAATTTCCCCTTCACTGTTAACTCCTATTACGGAACATTTAATGCCTTTTTTTTCAATACTTTTAAGCGTATCTAAAGTAGCTTTATGTTCAGTACTTATTGTAATAAAATGTGTTTTTTCAGGATTTGCATCAAAGTATCCCTTAATTGCCAAATTAATAGACTCTGTGGCACCACTAGTAAAAATTATATCTGAATTTTTACAATTAATTGCTTTGGAAATTCTTTCCATTGAAACCTGAACTGCATCCTCGGCTAACCAACCAAATGCATGGTATCGACTAGCAGCATTCCCGTAATTCTGATTAAAATAAGGAAGCATTTCCTCCAGAACCCGTTCGTCTACAGGAGTAGTAGCGGCATAATCAAGGTAAATTGGAAATTTCATTTGTATTTGAGAATTAAAAACTTAGGATATAATTAAATAAATAAATTATCATTTGAAAAAGCAAATCTGACACTATTTATGGAATTATCTAGCTATTTTCAAAATAAAAAAGTACTAATAATCTCTATAATTAACCGCTTGTCTGATTCTTACCAATTGCAGAAGCAAATTTTCTAAATTATCTAAATGCAACATGTTTGCTCCGTCCGATTTTGCATTTGCAGGGTCAGGATGAGTTTCAATAAATAAACCATCTGCACCAACAGCTATTGCTGCTTTAGCAATTGTAGCTATCATTTTGGGGTTTCCGCCAGTTACGCCAGAAGTCTGATTCGGTTTTTGAAGTGAATGAGTACAATCCATAATTACTGGAACTCCAAATTCTTTCATATCTACCAAATTTCGATAATCTACTACAAGATCAGAATACCCAAAACTATTTCCTCTGTCTGTTAGTAAGGTTTTTACATTCGGATTTGCTGAATGTATTTTTTCAATTGCAAATCCCATAGAGGCACCAGATAAAAATTGTCCTTTTTTAATATTTATTGCTTTTCCGGTTTTAGCAGCTGCCTCCAAAAGATCCGTTTGCCTACATAAAAAAGCAGGGATTTGTAAAACATCTACAAAATTCCCAGCCATTTCAGCTTCCTTGCATTCATGAATGTCTGTAACAGTTGGTATACCAAAAGTTTTTCCTATCTCTTCCAAAATTTTTAAGGCCTTTACATCTCCAATTCCAGTAAAACTATCAACTTTTGTCCGATTTGCTTTTCGATAACTACCTTTAAAAATATATGGAATATTTAATTTTACGCAAAGATCATTTACTCTTTCTGCAATTTTCATCGCCATATCCCTACTTTCAATAGCACAAGGTCCAGCCATTAAAAAAAAATTATCCATCTTGTATTTCGCAATATTGTCTATGTTTAATGTCATTTTCGACTTAATTTTAAATGTTTCACAAATATCAGAACAAATCTTCATTCAAAAAATAAGCGATTCATTTTGTACATATCATATAAAATCCATTTCTTTGCATTGTTTTTCACCAAACTACATTTTTAAATGTCAGATATAGCAGAGAAAGTAAAAAAAATTATTGTTGAGAAGCTTGGAGTTGATGAGACTGAAGTTACTCCAGAAGCATCATTCACTAACGACCTTGGAGCGGACTCGCTTGACACTGTTGAATTAATCATGGAATTTGAGAAAGAATTCAATGTGTCTATTCCAGACGATCAAGCAGAAAATATCCAAACAGTTGGTCAGGCAATCACTTATTTAGAAGAAAACGTTAAGTAAATTTTTCTAAACAATTTAAGTTCAATATTCAATTGTTAAATGTTATATTGCATTTTCAATGGAATGTTGAACTTTTAATTTTAATAATACTATGTCATTGAAGAGAGTTGTTGTAACTGGAATGGGGGCTCTCACTCCCATAGGAAATACGATTGAAGAATATTGGAACGGACTATCAAATGGAATAAGCGGGGCCAACTACATAACTAGATTTGATGCTTCAAGCTTTAAAACCCAATTTGCATGTGAAGTCAAAAATTTTGAAGTGACGGATTTTATTCCGAGGCAAGAGGCGCGAAAAATGGATTTATTTACCCAGTTCGGAGTTGTAATAGCCGACCAAGCCATTAAAGATGCTGGTATTAATGACAATGATGCTATAAATAAAGATAAAATAGGGGTAATTTGGGGATCAGGAATTGGAGGGTTAAAGACTTTTGAAGAAGAAATGATTTTATTTGCACAAGGAACAGGGATCCCTAGGTTCAATCCATTTTTTATTCCCAAAATGATAGCTGACAGCGTTTCAGGGCAAATTTCAATCCGACATGGATTTCGTGGGCCAAATTATGTGACAGTTTCAGCTTGTTCTTCTGCAAATAACGCAATCATTGATGCTTTTAATTATATCAGATTAGGTAGAATGCATATTTGCGTTTCAGGAGGCTCGGAGGCTACTAACACCCAAGCAGGAATTGGTGGCTTTAATGCTTTAAGGGCATTATCAGAAAGAAACGACGACCCAAAAACAGCTTCTAGACCATACGATAAAGATAGAGACGGATTTGTGTTGGGTGAAGGTGGAGGTGCAATTATTTTAGAAGAATACGAGCATGCTAAAGCAAGAGGAGCTAAAATTTATTGCGAATTAATTGGTGGAGGTTTTTCCTCTGATGCCTACCATATTACTGCACCGCACCCAGAAGGTTATGGTGCATTTTTATCTATGCAAGATGCATTAGACGATGCTAAAATACATCCATCAGAAGTAGATTATATAAACACTCATGGCACTTCCACTCCCTTAGGTGACCCACAAGAAATAAAAGCCATCGAAAAGCTTTTTGGAGATCATGCCTATAATTTATCAATAAGCTCTACAAAGTCTATGACCGGTCATTTATTAGGTGGGGCTGGGGCTGTTGAGGCTGTGGCTGGAATACTAGCTTTACAGCATCAGATTGTGCCTCCAACAATTAATCTTTTTAATGTGGATGAAGCCATTGATCCACGAATAGACTTAACTCCAAATGTGGCAAAAGCAAGAAAAATTGAAGTAGTTTTGAGCAATTGTTTTGGCTTTGGAGGTCACAACGCTACTTTAATATTCAAGAAAATTTAAGATACTCAAATTTTTCAATGAAAAATAGCATTAAATGGAAGTAGCTAAATCAATTTTTGGATTTTTTTCAAAAGATGCTGAGTTCAAAGAATTCAGAAAATCTATTGAACAGATAATTGGACAAAAACCAAAAAATGATTTATTGTACCAACTTGCATTTAGGCATACTTCTGCTTCAAAACAAACTAAAATAGATGGCTTTAAGGAATCAAATGAAAGACTTGAATTTTTAGGTGATGCTGTCTTAGGTATGGTTGTAGCAGAATATCTTTTTAAAAAATACCCATTTAAAGACGAGGGATTTCTAACTGAAATAAGATCAAGAATTGTAAATAGAGAATCATTAAATATTGTAGCAAGAAAAATTGGCTTAGATAAATTGATTGAGTTTGATGGACAAAGAAACTTTCATAGAACCTCTATGTTCGGCGATGCAATGGAAGCACTTATTGGTGCCATCTATCTGGACAAGGGCTTCATTTTAACTAAAAAGTTTATTATCTCAAAACTCCTTTCCAACCATTTTGACTTGGATACTGTTATTTCTAATAACTCTAATTATAAATCAATCATTTTAGGATGGGCCCAAGCAGATGGTCGAAAAATAGAATTTTTAATTGTTGAAGAAAAAGGCAAAAATCATAGCAAAGAATTCATCGCCCAAGTATTGTTAGATTCTGAAATAATAAGTTCAGGGACAGGTTGGAACAAAAAGAAAGCTGAGCAAGATGCATCGCGGAGAGCATGTCAAATTTTGAAAATATAAAGGATATTAAAAACAATTCTCCTCTTTGCTACAATTGTGTGATACTTAAATTTGGCATTACAGGATTTAGAGTGGAGAAGTATTATTAAATAAAATCTTTTAGAAAAAAAATCACTGATTGTTCCATTAATCACAAAAACGTCCGTATGGAAATTTTCAAGCACTGTTAACCCACATTGCGTATTAAGCAGAGCTAAGTAGGCCTTTAATAAGCCAGTTGCGGATTTTTGAGTTTCGGTTTGTGTACTACAGATTTTAATTTCACGAAGGGTCGTTTTTTTATATTTAAAGCTTCCAGTATTGTTTTAAGTTTTTGTTCTGGTTCTGAGCATTTTCTTACTTTAATTTCTTCTTCTG
>JANOMP010000093.1:0-1097 GCA_031420365.1 Cytophagaceae bacterium | reverse complement strand
TACCTATTCTTTGTTACCAAGTACTCCTGTAAATAGTCAAATCACATTCAATTTACAATTAGATAATGGACATGATATCGTATCCAAAACGATAACTGTTACGTACAATTGTCCGGTTCCTACGGCCCTACAATCTACTTCAATAGGCTTAAATTCAGCTTCACTTTCTTGGACAGCGGTTTCAGGAGCTACCAGCTATCTTGTTTCATTCAAACCCGAAAGTGCAACTGTTTGGTCAAATGATTCTAGCGTAACTAATACCAATCTAACGCTATTAGGATTAACCGAAAACACGCTATACACCTATAGAGTAAAAACAAATAGTTGTGTGACTTATGCCAACGGTTCCTTTAGAACATTAGCACCTTGCCTTGCTCCCGCTAGTTTAACTGTGGGTACTATTAGTTCTAATTCGGCAGCTCTGTCATGGCCAGCGGTTTCTGGAATTGTTTCTTATCAAGTAGAATACAAATTAGCGAGTGCCACTGCTTGGATTATTGCTTCAAGTGCTGTTACAAGTCCTTCATTTCAATTAACAGGATTAATTGCCAACCAAGCCTATAATTGCAGAGTAAGAAGCAATTGTACTTCCCTAAATAGTACCTATACCGTTTCACAATTTTCTACCTTACAGGAGACCTATTGTGCCAGTAAAGGAACAAACTTGTCATTATTATGGATAGATTTATTCAAATTATCTAATATTACCAGAACCTCTGTGGCAGATGCTGGATATTTTAATGGCACCTCAAGCGTGGCCAACCTTACAAAAGGGGTGAGCAATACCTTGAGCTATTCTCCAGGTTTTAGTGGAAAAATTTATAGAGTGTATTGGAAAGTATGGATAGATTATAATAAAAATGGTGTTTTCACAGATACTGGAGAACAAATTCTTAGTAGCTCTACTACTGGATCTGGTACGTATACAGTCAACTTTACAGTTCCAACCTCCGCAATAACCGGACAAACAAGAATAAGAGTCTCCATGAAATACAGTGCCTATAGTACTCCATGTGAAACCTTTACTTATGGTGAAGTAGAAGATTATACAGTGAACATTTCATCTACTGTAGCAACTACCCAACAAGTGGCACAAG
>JANOMP010000092.1:0-2736 GCA_031420365.1 Cytophagaceae bacterium | reverse complement strand
AAAAACCGATTGAATCTTTGTTGAATCAAGGAAAAATCGCTTATTTTACCCGAAGGATTTTGTTGGTTGTTTACATACGTAAATATACTAATTTTCCGTGATATTTACAAATCAAATACTTGATTTACATATTTTTAATTACTGTTTTTTATAACTATTTTAAATTTGTCAAAGTAGAAATAGTAATAAAGCCAAAATACTTAGACCGAATAATCCGCCAAACAGAGCATACATTTTTACTTTACTTTTATACTCTGCTTGCTCTGCTTCAACTTTCCTTTTTATGGTTGCTTCTCGTTCTTGGTCTTCAAAGAGAAGTTTATTTGCCTGTGCAATTTTATTTTGATTGAAACGGCTATCCTTTGCCTCCGAAGCAATAATATGGTATTTAAGTGCTTTTGCTGGGTCGTCCTGCTGATATAGTTCAAAAAGTAAGGTTGCTGATTCTATTGTTATATCCGTTGATTCAAGATTAAGGGATTTTTGAGCATAATATTTTGCTGAATCAAGTTGATTTCTTTCTCTGAAAATTAAAGCGATATAATAATAGGAGTATTCATTAACTCCGCCAGAATTTGCAACAGACTTTCTAAAATAATCTAAGGCTAAATCTTTCTGCCCTTTATTATAATAAACCTGACCAAAATGCCTGTAATGTGCAAATGGTGGATAAGCATAGATTTTTGATTTTAAGGAGAGTTGGTAGCTTTTGTTTAAATAATACAAAGCAGAATCTAAATTTTTATTATCGGCTTTGTAATGAAAACCTAATGCTAAACTGATTGCCAATATTTCTTCGGATATTTTATCTTTTTCCATCAATCCTTTATATCGAAAATAATAGTCGAGCGATTTTTCGGCATCAAATTTTCCATAAGCGTAGCCCAAATAGATTATGGAAGTAGCAAAACCTACTTTGTCATTGGTTTTTTCCGCCACTTGTTTAGCTTCCATTAAAATTGGAATTGCTTTAAAATGCTCATGATGAGCTAACAGAAGACCCACTTTGTTACCACATAGTACAATGCCTTTTTCAAAATGAATTCTCTTAGCTAAGCCAAAACCCGCTAACCCAAATTCAATTTGCTTTTTACCGTCAGGTTCGGCATTCGTTAATTTTTCGTAAATCAAAACCCGTAGCGTATCACTTGCCGTATTGGTCAGTGCCGATTTTAAACTGTCGGTAAGTTTGTTTTGTGCAATGCCAGCACTGAGGCAGATTGTAAGCAAAAGAGTGATCGCAAACAGTATGGTAAAAAATTTCTTTGGCATTGGTTTTTATTGGTTTTATTAAATAAGTTCTTGAAAAATATATTGTTCGTCATGCTCAATCTGAGCCTTCACTAAAAAATCTATATACTCATCATGAAATGTCTGCTTCATGTGATGCTCTTCTTGGTTCTCTATGTATTTGTAAGCTCTATCAACGTGGGAATGACTATACGAAAATACGCCATAGCCCTCCTGCCATTCAAACCTTTCAGAGGTTAGGTTATGATCATTAATGTATTTGGAGGATTTGGCTTTTACGGTTTTCATCAGTTCAGAAACGGAAACAACGGGCTTTAACCCGAGGAAACAATGTACATGGTCTTCTACTCCATTTACGATGATGGTCTTGCAACCGGTTTCGTTGATGAGGTTGCCGATCACACCAAAGAGTTGGCTCCGCCACGATTTATCTAATACCGCATTGCGATATTTGACAGCAAAGACTGTTTGAAGATGGATTTGATGATAGGTGTTTGCCATGATGCTTCTTTTATGTGGTTACTAATTTATATATACCGAGCCTACGGCTCTTGTTATCTCTACTCATTCTCCTCCCACGGACTGAAGTCCGTGGTTAAAATACAGACCGAGCCTACGGCTCTCGGCTACCAGCTATACATCGCTCCATAGCCTATTAACAAGAGCCGTAGGCTCGATCCATCTTGTAACCCCCGACTTCAGTCGGGGGCATACACCTAAGAACTGTCTGCGAGTGCCGTAGGCACGATACATATAAACTATACTGGCAACGCTATCACAAACTCACTTCCCTCTCCCTCCTTTGTCTCCACCTTCAACTCCCCACCATGCGCTTTTACAATATCATAACTTAAACTCAAGCCTAGGCCAATTCCCTGCCCAGTTGGTTTGGTGGTGAAGAAAGGCTGAAATATTTTATCGAGTATTTTTTGTGGGATGCCGTTGCCGTTGTCTTTTACACTTATCAAGACCTCACCCCCGGCCCCTCTCCCGGGGAGAGGGGAGTGCTTGGTCGTTATTGAAACAGTGGGTTCAAAATCTTCAATGCCTTGTTTTGATTTTTCATTGACCACATAAAACGCATTTGTAATCAAATTTAGAATAACTCTTCCAATATCCTGCGGAATGATATTGATGTTGCCGATGGTTTCATCAAACTCCGTTTTCATTGTTGCATTGAATCGGTGCGACGAATCGCTTTTGTCCTTCGCCCGTAAACCATGATACGCTAATCTTAAATATTCATCTGCCAGTGCATTTATGTCTGTTGGCTCTTTTACGCCACTGCTGCTCTGGCTATGTTGCAGCATGCCTTTTACAATGTCGCCTGCCCGTTTGCCGTGATGGTTTATTTTTTCTGAATTGGATTCTATATCATCTGCCAGTGCGTTGACCTCTTCCATGTTGCCTTTAATTACTTCGTCTTTTAATTCCTTAATTAATTCACTATTCACTTCTGAGAAGTTATTGACAAAATTCAAGGGA
>JANOMP010000091.1:0-2100 GCA_031420365.1 Cytophagaceae bacterium | reverse complement strand
CTCCGAAATCGCCAACTTCTTGTAGCTGCAAACCGTTAGCGGTCAGGCTATGACGACCGTGCAAACAAATAAACTGACAGACTTAAAATTATAAATAGTGGCAAAAAAAAAGGCAGAACATCATTACGAAAACAGAGTTGTTGCTTTTGTTGACATTCTCGGTTTTAAAGACATCTTAACAAAGACAGTTGATAAAGACAACAATGATGTTCAATCGCAAATTGATAAAGTAACTGATGCTTATTATTCAATGAGAGACGTATGGGACTTGGACGAAGAAATTTCAAATGAAAACCCAGAATTAAAAAAGGCTTACGATGAAATAAAATCAAACTCAAAAATTGTTACTACTTTTTCTGACAGTATTGTTATTTCATTTCTCCAAAAAGAACCTTCTGAAATCTTTTCTACGTTACTTGAGTTAAAGTGGCTAATAATGCGACTTATTAGTCGGGGAATTCTTTGCAGAGGAGCCTTAGCCTATGGAAAAATGATACATACTGATAAATTTCTTTTTGGACCAGCCTTAGTTGAGGCATACGAGACTGAAAGTAAAGCCGCTTTGTATCCAAGAATAATTGTAAGTAGAGAGCTAATACAAATGGCTGGACAAGCCCGTGCTGCACATCACGACTCAAAAACGGAAATTGAATACGTTAGACAACTTCTGAAAGAGGACACAGATGGAATGTATTATATTGACTACTTTTTGGGTGCCCAAAGCGAATTGGACGACCCTGAAAATGATTTTCCAACATACATTAACGAAGTTTCAGAAGTGATTAGAAAAGGTGTTCGTTCAACAAGACCTGACGTTAAAATAAAATATATGTGGATGAGAGATAAAGTGAACAAAGAGATAGCAATTGGGAAAAAAGAAGACTGGATAAATAAATTAAGAAAAGATGGAAATGAAGAATTAGCAGACGCATACTCAGCATTGAAAAAAGTTTAACAATGACAGAAAATATGGACGACTTAGTTTCACCCAAATATCAAATGCAACTTGTAAACTCAGTTGAGCAAGCAATTTGGGACGAATACAAGTCATACAAACAGGTTCGTTTATATATCAGCAAGTGGCATAAAAACAATTATGAGCCAGGAGGCTTTAATAATGACTATTGGGAGAACTTCACAATAGTTGAAAAAGCAAACAAGGAAATTGACCTAACCTCGACACTTCATAATATGAAAGGAAGTGATTTGCTTAAAATTGCAATTGAATTAGGCGTTGACACTCCAGATTTTATTCCGTCAATTCCGACATTTAAGAACGAGTTGAAAGCTGACTTTAAAACAGCTTACGACACATTTACAAAAGCATATAAGCAAATTGACACCGACCCAAGCACAGCCGTTGGACTTGCTAACTCTGCACTTGAAAGTATCATTAAAGAAATTTTAAAAGACGACAGAATTTCAAGTAAAGTAAGTGGTGGAGAAACTCTATACAAACTGACTTCTATAATTTTAAAAGAGTTCAACTTGACAAATGATGAACACCCAAAAGAAATAAAAACAATTGGCAGTTCACTTTTAGCCATTAACCAAGCTATCGAAAAATTAAGAAGCGAAAAGACCAATTTTCACGGCAAGACAAATGATGACTACTTAATTAACGATACTATTTATACTTTCTTTGTTGTCAATACAGTTGCGACAGTTGGACTTTTTCTAAATTCATATTACAAGACAAAATTTCCTAAACCGACACCAGTTATTGAAGACGATGGATTACCTTTTTAAAAACTAAATAAATGACAGTTACGACAAATAAACTGACCTTCGAGAAAGAAGCCCGAACCGCTAACAGCACCTACAAGAAATTGGCGGTTCAGTGGTTAAATGAAGTTTCGTGCTTCGTATCAAGTTCAGTGCTGGCAGACAGTTTTGTGCTCCGAAATCGCCAACTTCTTGTAGCTGCAAACCGTTGGCGGTAATTAAACATCACAGTCAGAAGAATGAACACAATCGCAAGCAAAAGAATTCAGTCCATAGACCTTCTCAGAGGCTTGGTAATATTGCTAATGGCACTAGACCATGTAAGAGATTATTTTCATTATGATTCTTTCATGTATGACCCATCTGATTTAACCC
>JANOMP010000090.1:0-19439 GCA_031420365.1 Cytophagaceae bacterium | reverse complement strand
TTAGCCATTCTGTCTTTCATGCTTCCTGTAGGATTAGTACTTTCCAATTTAGCTATAATACGGGCACTATTGGCCGGCACTATATTTTTTAATTCTACCATTGGGGTATTCCCTATGGCATCTCTGATGCTGATATTTCCTGAAGTCATGTTGTTTTATTTAAGGATAATTAAAATATACTTGATATAGCAAGAGGTAACTCAAAATAGCACACAACATTTGTGTACCCGCAAGTTTATGCCACCTATTGCGTATATATCGTATTTGTAGGAGCTTAAATATTGCTGGAAACTTTAGAATTATCCTCAAATATATTAAAATTTTCTAAAAAATCCAAAGGGCTTTTCACTGTTTTATTATTTATTGCCAATACATGTGTATAAATTTCAGTTGTTTTGCTACTACTATGCCCCAGCAAAGTTTGTATTATTCTTAGGTTAGTTCCATTTAAAAGCAAATGTGTAGCAAAGCTATGCCTTAGGGTATGCACTGTCCCCCAAGGGTTTACTCCCGAAACTTCCACTGCATTGCGCAGAACTTGTTGTATACTTATCCGAATATTTTCCACCAGTTTGTCCTTCAAAAAGCCAGTAAGATGGCTTATAGGTCTTATAATACATCCATAAATAATCCAATACCATAGGAGAAAGCACAGTTTTTCTATCTCTTTTACCTTTAGAATCTTTAATGAACAGGTATCCTTCGTCGGAATGTATGTCTTTTATCCTAAGGTTTGTTGCTTCGCTAAGTCTTAAGCCTGTACTATAAATCAAAAGTAGGATGGCTTTATGTTTCATGTTTTTTGGTGCTTGTAATAATTTTTCTATTTCTTCACGGCTAAAAACATTAGGTAGAGCTTTCGATTTATTTGGTCTTTGTATAGTATAATATTCTCTTGGTCAGTGAGTTTTAAATATGTTTTGTCGTTGTAGTTCTGAAAAGTTCCACCTTTCATTTTATGTGCCCGATACAGATATGGGTCATAAGAATATGAAGGCATGTATCCGTTCGTGCTTCCCTTCTCCCAACGAATCGCAAACACATCTTCTCTGCCTTTGAAAACAGATTTGAAAAGTTGTATTTGATTTGATAGAAGCTCATTCATTGAAATTGTCTTTACTTCCCTCTATTTAATCTCCTTGCTGATAGCTTTTTCCAAATGCTATGAGCTAAATTTATTTCCTTTTGTGTCAAGCCGTAATGTTCCTTCAAAATTATTTGATTAGTTATTTTCAAGACTTCTTCAATATCTGTTTTGTCACGAATTAATTTGTCAATTTTAGAAAGTAACTTTGCGTTGTCTTTGTGATAGGGTAATAAAACCTTTTCAGCTTCATTAGGCATTAATTCTAAAACTCCTCCACCGTGGCTTCTTCCGCTTACTTCTGTAAATGCAAGTGATAGCGAATTATAATAATTGGCTGTAAGTGCATTTATATCTGTCCCTTGTTTTACAAAAACTCGGTGCATTGTGTCTGTGGTGTATGCCCATGCTTCATTAATTATCAATCGTGGGTACAGATTGTTTCTTCTGATAAATAAAGCATCTGAAATTTTTAAAGAAGGAACTACAAACCAATCATTTCTAATTCCAGTCTTGTAGCCTTTGTGAATACCTAAACTTTCTCCGTGAGCAATATATTTTACTGTTCCATTTTTCTGATTAAGATTTTGTTTGTCGGTAAACGCGAGTAAATGTGCTTTGGCTTTTGAGAATTTATTTTTCTCCCAATCTTTTTCTGTAAAAATTACACTGTTTACCTGCACACTTCTTCCAACCATTGGCTTTGCAAAGTCGTGTAAGTCGTATTCTTTAACTGTTGTAAGTGGAACGGGGAAGAAATCATTTGAGCCTGTTGTTATACCAACTTCAACTTTTGCATATTTTCCGAGAGTAGAAATGTTTCTTTTCTTGGCAATCATTTCTAAAAAGTCAATTTTTTCTTGTTCTAAAAAATAGAAAGTCCATTTATTCGATTTAAAATCAATTTTCTTTTGTGGGCTTTTTGGTTTTGAACTTATGCCCCAAGTTGGTACATGTTTGTTTTTCATGTACCAATAATTTATTTTTTGGTACATGATTGGAAGGTCATGAGACAAATTGGTACACGTTATTTTCATCCTTTTTTAAGGAGATTGTAAAGTTTTGTATTGATGTAAATTGTCTCTTTGCCTTTTTGTTGCGATTTTAAAATGCCTATTTTCACAAGATTAACTAAATAACGAGATGCTGCTTTTCGTTCAATTTTAAGATTAACTACCAAGAATTCTATTTTGCAATAAGGATGAATAAATAACTGCTCAATTAAGTCTTTAGAATAAATTTTAGGTAGTTTTTCCTGAACTAATTTTTGTGTTTCGCTGAATGTTATATTTATTTTATTTATTTGCTTGATGGTTTCAATTGCGGTTTCTTCAACGCCCTTCAAAATAAAAAGAATCCATTCTTCCCAATTATTCTTAGTTCTAACTTCTTGGAGCAACCGATAATAATCACCTTTCTTTTTTATGATGAACGAGCTTAGATATAAAACAGGGTCATCTAATAGTCCTTTTAAAATCAGGTAGAGAACATTTATTATTCTTCCAGTTCTACCATTCCCATCATAAAATGGATGAATACTTTCAAATTGGTAATGCTGAATCGCTAATTTAATTAGTGGTGAAATGTCATCTGAATCATCATTTAGATATTTTTCTAAATTTTTCATTAAATCAGTGATAGTATCATAGTTGTCTGGTGGTGTATAAATTACTTCATTGGTCAAGTCGTTCACTAAAGCTGTTCCGGGTAGTTTTCGAATACCTGCATTATTTTCCTCTAATTCTCTTTGAATATCAATGATGCCATTTGTATTAAGAAACCCTCTTTTTTTAATTAGTTGTGTTCCCATGAGCAAGGCTTCTCGATAACGTAAAACTTCTTTAGTTGCAACGTCTGGTTTTTCTGATTTTGCAAACAAGGCCTGATATAATTTATCTTGAGTTGTAATAACATTTTCAATTTCAGAACTTGCTTGTGCTTCCTTTAATACAACAGCATTTATCAAAATATTCGGATTGGGTAATGTTTTAGCAAGTCCCTTTAATTCTGCCAATGCAACGGCTGATTTACTAACTTGCTTTAAAACCTTAATGGTTTCTACCGAAGTTTCCTTCGGTGGAAGTAAGGGTAAATTATTGAATGCTTTATCTTTTTTAATAGCCATAATGTATATTCTTAAATTAGGTATTCGTGAACTCCATTTGGAAGTTTTTAATCAAACCAATGCCAAATATGGAAACGATAAGTATCTTTTTCCCAACAATAAAAATCTTCTTCAATTTCATCGTCTGTATTTATTGGAATATTTGCAAATGCATTCCAAAGTTTTTGTAAATCAGTTGTTTTCATTATTATAATTATTTTCGATAATGCTTAGGAATCTCAATAGCTCATCTTCTGTGGTTAGGAACAATTCATATCTTTCAGAACCAATACTACCTTTCTTCTTTTCTCCTAGACGAACTCTATCATCAACAATTTCACCTAACGCAGTAACTGCATCAATATCAGAATTGATTACCAAGAAGCATTTTCTTCCTGTCTTGCCTGCATATCCAACAATAGAAAAAATTTGATTACCAAAAGTTACTTTTATCTTGCTTGACTGGGCTTCTACTATAACATTACCTAATTTTTTTAAATATTCATAGAAAATTTTGAATACCCTTTTAGCTTCTTCTTTTCCGTATAAAAATGATTCTGCATCTGCTAACTCGGGTTTTTTATCAATTTTATTTTTTATTTTTTGAAGTTTAACTGCATTTTCCTTTTCAAGTAAATCATCTGGGTCATTATTCAAATAATCTATAAGTAGTAATTGATTTTCAAAAATAAAATCCCTATAACCTGATGCTTGATTACGAATGTTTTTATCTAAATCTATTTTCAATTCAAAAATTACAACTTTCTTTGTTTTAGGGTCAAATGCTAAAATGTCAATTCTGCCAGAACCACCTTTGCTCCGTACATTTCCATCTAATGCAAATTCACTTTTAATGAAAATAAGATGTGTACATATTCCGGTTAAAGGAGGCCACTTTTAAAGTGTTTTTTTAGATGACGTGAATGGTGTTTCAAAGATATTTAATTTGATTTGGTTTTCACTAATTTCCTTAAAGATTCTCCTTCTAATTCCACTCTATGTGCTTGATGAATTATTCGGTCTAAAATGGCATCGGCTATGGTGCTGTCAGGTTGTGACTGCTGTTGAACCAAAAGGCGACAAAATATTTAGGGTTGTAGAAACTAAACGCTTAACAGAAGCAAATATAACAAAAGCCTTAGATGGAAAACTGCAAAATGGCACAATACTTATCACCGATAATCATCCTTCCTATAAAGCGTTTGGAAAAACAAATACAGAACTGACCCATAAGACAGTAAAAGCAAAAGAACACTTCGACAAAAACGACAGAGGTATTCATTTACAAACAGTAAATCAAACCCATAAACAAATATGGCAGTTTATAGGCAAATTTAATGGAGTAAGCACAAAGTATCTCCAGAATTATTTAAACTGGTATGCACATGAAGGCAAGATAGAAGAAAACAAAGCTGTAATTAAACAATGAGAATTGACAGGAAGAATGTCACCAGCAGCCTATCAGCTGTTTTGACTCTTCAAACAAAATGTTGTCAATGTTGGAGCATCCCCGTAAAATTAAAATCTGTAGTACACAAACCGCAACTCAAAAAACCGCAGCTGGCTATTAAAGACCTACTTAGGACCTGATACAAAATAACCTTTACATTTTGTCTCTTTCTTTTGCCTTTTTTCTTCGTTAAAAAATCTTTGAATAGCTATACTATTTAAAGATTTTTTGCCTTGAAAAATAACAAAATAAATTCGTCAATTCTGTAAACCTTATTTCTTAACAGATCCTTAGCTTTGCTTAATACGCAATGTGGGTTAATATTATGCTAAAGAATATTTCTCAAAAAAGAAAAATCAGCAATATCGTCTATGAATTTGCAGCAATAGTCTTCAAAACACTCAAAAAATACGTATTAAAAGTTATTTTTGAGAAATAATATTTTACAAACTATAAACAAACCAAAAACAATGAATAAAAAAATCGTAGTTTTATTGATGTCTTTTGTTCTTTATCTAAGTGCTTCTGCACAAGATGCAACTAATTATCAACTGCCGCCAAAAGTAATTGCCGATTTACTTTTAGCTAAACCCACACCAGATGTCAGTATTGATAGTAAAGGAGAATGGATGTTTCAAAGTGAGCGGAATTCTTATCCAACGGTTGAAGAACTAGGGCAGCCTGAAATCAGAATTGCAGGTTTAAGATTGAATCCAAATAATTTTTCTCCCAGTCGACAAACTTTCATTAATAATTTTACGCTAAAAAACTTAAAAACGAATAAAGAGTTTAAAATTAATGACCTACCAGTAAATATGTTGGCAAGTAATGCGAGATGGAGTCCAAGTGAAAAGAAGATTGCATTTACAAATACAACCAATAATCGAGTGGATTTGTACATTTTGGATGTGGCAACTAAGACCGCAAAAAAAATCAATAATAAAGCGCTTAATGTAGTTTTGGGTGCAGATTTGACGTGGTTTGATGATAATACTATTGTTTATAAAACGGCTATTAGTAGTCCTAATGCGGCACCTGCAAAGCCTATTGCACCCAAAGGCCCGACTATTCAACAAAATATTGGGAAATCTGCACCTGGGCGTACGTATCAAGATCTGATTAAAGCCCCTTATGATGAACAATTATTTGAATTTATGGCAATGGCTCAATTGGTTATAAATCGTGGAGGAGTGGAAAGCACATTTGGTAAACCAGGCATTTTTGAATCCTATACCTTATCACCAGATAAAAAATACTTTTTATTAGAGGTATTAAAAAAACCGTTTTCATATTTGGTGACGGCCAGCGGTTTTCCTACGGAAGTTTTAATAATGGATGTAAATGGAAAACTTATTAAAGAAGTGGCTAATTTGCCAAGTGCCGAAACAAGACCCACAGGTAATGACAACGTTCAGAATATTCCTAGAGGATTTGAATGGAGAACAGACGAACCAGCTACTTTAGTATGGTGCATGCCATTAGATAGCGGATTGATTAAAAAGAATGTAGAATTTCATGATGTAGTATATTCACAAGCGGCACCATTCAATTCAGAAAAGCAAGAACTGTTTAAAACAAAAATGCGGTTTAGAGGAATAACTTGGGGAAATCAAAGTTTTGCATGGGTTTCTGAGGCTCTTATTGGTAAACAAGCTCTGAAAGTAAGTAGATATTCGACTAGTACTAAAGTTTTATCAACATTATTTGAAAGAAATATTACCGATGCTTATGGTAATCCAGGAACCCCATTAATGACAAAGAATAGTTTTGGAAAAGAGGTAATTATAGTAGAAGGCAGTTCAATTTTCTTAAATAATATAACAGGTTCTTCGCCTAAAGGTGATTTGCCTTTTTTGAACCTTTTTGATTTTGAAACAAAGAAAACAGAAATGCTTTGGAAGTGTACTGAAGGTACTTTTGAATTTATTTTGGATGTTTTAGATCCAAAAAATTTAATATTTATTTCAAGGAAAGAATCTAAAACAGAAGTACCCAATTATTATATAAAGAATCTAAAATTAAAAATTGCAGATATGCCCATTACTGCTTTCACTAACCCATATCCAGCATTGGTTGGTGTAAATAAGCAAAAAGTAAAATATACTCGAAAAGATGGTATTGAACTTACGGGAGATTTGTATTTGCCAAAAGGATATAATAAAGATAAAGATGGAGCATTGCCAGTATATTTATGGGCCTATCCTCGAGAATTTAATAATGCAGCAGATGCGGCCCAGATACGTGGTAGCGAAAATAAGTTTATTACAATATCTTGGGGAAGTCCGATATACTATGTAACTCAAGGTTTTGCGGTGCTTGATAATGCTGAAATGCCCATTGTAAGCAAAGGAGGAGACACAAAACCTAACGATGATTTTATAGAACAACTGACACTTAATGCAGAAGCTGCAATTAACCATTTGTCGGATCTGGGAGTTGGTGATAGAAATAGAGTTGCGGCTGGTGGCCACAGTTATGGAGCATTTATGACAGCGCATTTGTTAAGTCATACCAAACTATTTAAGGCTGGAATTGCTCGTAGCGGGGCATATAATAGAACATTAACTCCTTTTGGTTTTCAAGCCGAAGACAGAACCTACTGGGAAGCTCCGGATTTGTATTTCAAAATGAGCCCTTTTAGCTATGCTGACAAAATAAAAACTCCTCTTTTGCTTATTCATGGCGATACTGATGACAATCCTGGCACTTTCCCTATTAATAGTGAACGCATGTTTAGTGCGATTAAAGGTCATGGTGGTACAGTTCGTTTTGTTTTTTTACCATATGAAGCTCACGGCTACAGAGGAAAAGAAAATTTGCTCCATATGTTGTGGGAGCAAAACGAATGGTTAAATAAATATGTGAAGGAAAGCAAATAAAGAAATCTTGTAAAAATGCGCATTTGTCTAAAGATAAATGGGCATTTTTTTAAAGTAAAAGTAATTTTATCCTGTTTTTCAAATCATTTTTTTTAATCAAAGATTGATACACAAATTAGTTCTTTGAGGCGTTTCCAAAAAAAAGAACCCCAAACGAGGTTCATTTTTAATATCTAACCAAATATAATTTAAACTTTAGGAGGCAAAAGCTTATACATTACTGGTGTTACTATTCTTGTTAAAATCAAAGAAGAAATAAGGCCACCAATAATTACTAATGCTAAAGGCGAGTACAAGGGCGAATGCTCAAGTACCAAAGGTATCAAACCACCTATTGCAGTGAAAGTGGTTAAAACAATAGGAATGAATCGTGTTTCTCCAGCCTTTTCAATTGCTTCGTCAATTCCCATGTTTTCTTCTTTTCGAAGGTAATTGGTATAATCCACTAACAATATAGAGTTTTTTACTTCAATGCCTGCAAGTGCTATTATGCCCACTATTGCCGTAAATGAAAGAGAATATCCTGCTAAATACAAGATTCCAACAGCTCCAATTATTCCGAGAGGTATGACCGATAGCACAATAAAAGAGCTCTTAAAAGTTTTAAATTCTAAAACTAATATAGCCAAAATTCCAAAAATAGTTATGATAATGATAGTTCCTAAACCTCCAAAAACTTCAGCTTGTTGTTCTTCAGCCCCAGCCATTTTTATGGTATAGCCTTTTGGTAAAGTTAAGGATGCCAATTTTTCTTTAAATTTTGTTTGTACGCTTGGGGTTAAATATCCATCCGCCACAAAGGCCGAAACACTAGTGTATCGGTCTTGATCGTAGTGCTGAATGCGGTTTGGAGAAGATTCAAATGAAATACTTGCTAATTGACTCAATGGTACTTGAGCACCATTAGGGGTAGGAACATATATTTTGGAGAATGCTTCCATAGATACCTTTTTTTTACGAGGTACCGTAACAATAATATCGTAGTCGTTGCCATTTTTAGCTTGAAATTTCCCCACCAATAAACCCGAAATAGCCATTCGAATAGATCTATCGATTTCTGCAGTGGCAATACCCATCATTCCAGCTTTCTCTTTGTTTATTAATACTCTTAAGTCGGTGTTTACTGCACCCATTGGGTTGTTTACATAGATAGTGCCTTCCGTAGTTTTGTACATATTTTCGACTTTTGCTGCTAAATTTCGCAAAGAGTCTATGTTTTCACCAAAAATACGTAATGCTAAAGGTGCTTCTACTGGTGCACCTTGTTCAAACTCAATAACTTTAATCTTAGATCCAGGGTAATTATTTAACTTGTCTCTTAATGAAGAAATATATGCAGCCAGCTGGGGTGCTTCAGTATTTTCTTTTAATTGAACGAAAATTTGCCCAAAGTTGCTAGATGTTCCGCCTCGTGGCAATAGGTTATAATATATTCGGGGATTGTCTTTACCAACATTAGAGGCATAATTTCTAATAATACTGTCTTTAGAAATGATATTTTCGACAAAACGGACAGCTCTGTCAGTTTCAGTTAGTGAGGTACCCAAGGGTGTTTCAATATTAATTAGAAACTGTGGTTTATCCGATTTTGGGAAAACACTTACTCCAATTACCTTAATTAAAGATAAACTTGCAAAAAAGATGGCAGCGGCTACAATTAAAGTTTTAATAGGATTGGAAAGTGATAAATGCAATATTTTCCTGTAGGATCCTTCAATAATTTTGGTCATAAATTGTAAAACAATGTTTCCTTCCACTTTTTCTTCTTTCGGCATAATTAGGCTCGCCAAAAAGGGTACAATAGTTAAAGAAACGAAAAGCGATGCAAGAACAGTTGTGATTACAGCAATAGGTAAACTTCTTATAAAGTCACCTGAAGATTCGGGAAGAAAAGTAAGAGGTAAAAAAGCAAAAATTAAGGTTGCAGTACAACCAATTACTGCCAAGCTAATTTGTTTTGTAGCAGTCACAGCCGCATCTCTTCGGCTGTGACCCATCCTTATATAGCGTGCGATATTTTCTACCACTACAATTGAATCATCCACCAATAAGCCTAGAGAAATAACCAATCCAACTACAGATAGTTGATTAATGCCATAGCCGAGAAAATCTAAGCCTGCAAGTCCTATGGCTAGAGATAAAGGAATAGAAATCATAACAATTAATGCAGCCCTAAAACCTAGTGGTATTAAGGTTATTAACACTAAAACTATCGCAATTCCAAAGTCTCTTGCTAAACCCAACAAACTTTTTGAAACACTTTTGGCTTGATCAAAACTTTTTTCAAATTTAATATTCGATGGTAAGCTTTTAGAAAAGTCAGCAATAATAGGTGTAATTATAGTATTTACATCAAAAATATTAGTGTTCTTTTTTTGAGATGCCGTAATAAAAATTCCTCTTTTCCCATTTAGCCTTGCCAAATAAGAATCATCGTCATAGGCCATATATATTTCAGCAATGTCTTTTAGATACGTTACATGGGTACCAGATGAGCTAACCACTGTATTTTCAATTTCTTCTAAAGAATCATAGGAGCCAGAAGTTTTAACATTTATTTTCTTGTCACCAATTTCTATAGCTCCTGCAGGAATATTGGTGTTTTCAGATTGGATTAAGCTCATTATTCTCGAAATCGGAATTTTAAATTGTGCAGCTCGATCAGTATTTATTGCCACTCTCACTATTTGTCTTGGGGCTGCCCAAATTTCCACAGTTTTTAAACTTTTTACTTTCAATAATTGACTTTTTAAATTTTCAGCATAATTATTAAGTTGTTCGAAAGATGCAGTTTCTGACAAAAATGCTCCTTGTATAATGTTTACTGTTTCGGGTGTATATTTAAAAACATCAATAGAAAACAAATCTTGAGGAAGTTTGCTCCGTAATGCATTCAATTCCCTTAAGGTTTCATTGTACTTCTCGTTTTCATCTACATTATGATTGTATTCTATTACAACAGAAGCAACTCCATCAGCAGCAGTAGAAACCATTTTTTTAATGTCGGCTATGCCGCTCATTTTTTCTTCTATAGGCTCTAAAATTAACTTTTCTATGTCTTCTGGGCTAGTGCCAGGATAAACAACTACAATTGAATTGAAAGTTGCTTTTAAAACTGGATCTTCAGCTTTAGGCATATTTATAAGGGAACTTACCCCAAGAGCTATTATCATTATAAAAATAATGATTGTAAACTGGTGATTTTTTACTGAGAATTCGGTGATTTTCATCTTTCTATTTGGATTTTACTTTTGTAAACTTCAATCAATTATTTATCACTTTCACTTTTTGGCCCTCATTAAGAAACCCTCCTCCTTTTGTAATAATTTGTTCGTTTTCTTCCAAACCATCCAGCACTTCTATCTCTTCTCCTTTTATTTTACCAATTTTAATTTGTCTTTTTTTTGCAATATTTCCTTCCAAAACAAATACTGTAGCGGCATTTTTATCTGCATCAACTAAGCCAGAAATTGGCAAAACTAATGATGAATTTTTATTAACTGGCTGAATAACAGCTCGAGCTACAAATCCAGAAATCATATTTTTTTTATTTGGACTCAGCTGCAACTCTACTTCATAAGTTCCTGTAGCGGGGTTTACTGACTGGGCAATTTGAGAAACAGTTGCTTTGAAATTTTCATCTGGATAAGCATCTATACTTATCGTTGCATTATTGCCAACCTGCAATTTTACTACTTCTTTATCAGCCACACCTACATTTACAATAAAAGCCGATTGCGAGCCGGTTCCTAAAATAAAAGCGGGTGAAAAAGGAGTAATTAACTCCCCTTGTTCACTTATTTTTCTTAATATTCTTCCAGAAACTGGAGCAAATATTTTTGATAGTTTTTGATTAAATACTGCAGCTTGCATACTTTGCGTAGCTAATTCTAAACCAGAATTGGCATCTAATAAATTGGTTTGAGTTGCAGCTTCGTCTTCGTACAATTTTTTAATTCTGTCAAAATCTCTCGTGGCTTTTTGTAATCCAATTTTGGCTTGGTTAACTTGAGCATCTATTTCGGCTAAGTCTAGTTCTGCAAGCAATTGACCGGCCTTTACAAATTGGCCTTCGTTTACATAAATTCGCTTAATTAAACCACCCGTTTTAAAAGCCAATTTAATTTCAGATTTAGAAGATAGAACCCCTGCCGCTTCAATGCTTTCTCCTAGGATTTTTCTTAAAACAGGAGAAATCTCCACCACTGAAATTTCTTCGTGTTGATTCTTTTTCTGGTCTGTACTTTTAGAACAAGAGACAATAATTGCTCCTAGTGAGATTATAAAGACTAAATATGCCTTTTTCATTTCAATTTTGTAATTTTAATTAATAACCGCTTACTTTTTTCAAATTTGCAAATTTTACCCAAACATCATACTTAGCTAAAGATTCGCTAAGTTTTGAAATTAAATCGTCGTTTTGTGCTTTCGATACTTCCACAAAAATTGCACTTCCATTTTTGTATCTACTGCTTACTAATTCTAATATTTTTTGTGTTTTGTCTATGCCGCCTTTTGTGCTTTGGTAATTGGACACCGAAGCTTGAAGTTCTCTGAAGTTTTGATTTACTTGTAGTAGTATTTGTTTATTTAACTCTTCCATTTTTACCTCTAAAATTGATTTGGAAATTTTGGATTGTTGAACTTTGTGTTTCTTTTCATAACCATGAAACAAGTCCCAGCTGAGGCCAAATTGAGCCAAAGCGTATGCCTGATTAGCAAACGTATATCCGAAACCCTGAAAGCCGACATTTCCTCCTACAAAAACTTGCGGAAGTTTGGCGTTTTTTTGTTGTAATAAAATGTTGGCATCGTTAACTTTAAGGCCACTATTAATTTGATTAAATTCCGGCCGGTTTTCCAGTGCATTTTCATTTAAAACTGCAAGATTGGGAAAGATTGGGAGCGACTTAGTTAAAGAGCTATCAATAACAACCTCCCCACTTAGATCTTTGTTTATCAGGAAATTAAAATAAGCCTTAGCCAAATCTTTGTTTTTGTTAGCTACAATTATTTGTTGTTCAAGTTTGGTAATCTCATACTCTGAAGTGAGCAAAACATCTTTTAAAGCTAGTTTGTTTTCTACTAGTTTTCTGTTTAGTTGGTCAACTTGCTGTAATATGCCACGTGATTGCTCGAATATTTTAATGGCTTCTACTGCCTGCAAATAGTGTAGATAGGCGATTTCAATATTATGCCTAATTTCAAACTCTAATGTTTTCTTTTTTGCATATTCGGTTTGAAGTAGCTCCTTTTGTAATGCTATATTATACTTTATATCTGAATTGAAAATTGGATATTGAACCGAAATTTTTGTATCATGAAAATTATTAGGTGCCAAAAGCTCATCCACATTTTCTACTTGTGGGAAACTCGAACTTTGAGTAAGTTTATTAAGTGTATTATACACAGGATTGAGCAAATCGCCAATTGGAAATTGTAACCTTCTACCACCTGCAGCCAAGGTGTAAGTTGGGGTAAATGATATTTTTGGAAAAAGATTAGTTTTAGCTATATCAATGCTTTTCATTGCTTTTTCCAACTCGAGTTTTTCCTGTTTTAGGGAAAGATTATTCTCGATGCCAGTTTTTATATATTCATCTAAAATTTTTGACTGTCCATTAACCGTTATAGCTAATTGCCAAATTGAGAAATATAATAGTATCTTTTTCATTATTAATTTTGTGCTTTTTATGTGGTTATCTTTTTGTTAAGATCAGATTAGATGCTGCTTTAGCAACAATGTTTCCTTGTTCGTTAAATATTTTACATTCTGTATGTGCCATCGTACGTCCATCTCTAATTATTTCTGTATGGGCTCTCACAGTTTGCCCAATAATACCTGGTCGTAAAAAATCTATATTTAGATTAACAGCAACATAAAACCCTTCTTTACCCATTGAAAAGGTAGTCATTGCGATTGCTTCGTCTATTATTCCTGCTAAAACGCCTCCGTGCATTATTCCTGCAGGATTTGTAAAATCCTCTCTCACTTTAAATTCAATAATTAGTTTTCCAACTTCTGCTGAGATAATTTTACCGTTTAGCCAACGGCCGAATGGGGAAGGGCTGTTTTCATTTGAATCTTTGCCAATTAGTGTTTTGAAATACTCTATCATCTTTATTTTTGTTTTTCAATAATGTTTAATTTAAATCCAAAGAATTTATCCAATGCCGAATAGGCTAAAAAACTGAATTTATATTGCGTATTTTGTTTTTAATTAAATAGTTTCACGAAATTTATAATAAGATTGCAAGCCCCTTATAATAAACCAAGCTACAAACCCTTAAACCAATATTCCTATTTGCTAAATAACCTAACATTTAAAAAGTTGGAGTTAATAGCAAAGCTAAAAACCACTACCAAGGGTAAATTAAACTATTGTAAAGAAAGTTTGCCAATAAAAATTGTACGATTTCTTCTAAATAAAGTAAGTTTTTCATTTATTTTAAGCGTTCTCCCAGTCTTCTTACTTTACTTAGTTTCGATTCTCTAAATTCTTGAGTAGAAAGCCGAATTGGCCCAATTGATGTTATACTTACAGGCTTTATTCCGCAGAATTCTAAAATAGTATTTTTTAAAACTCTGTGAGCTGGAGCCCAATAAACCAACCAGAAGTACCAAGTTGGCTGATCCATAGTAGTGATTATCCTAGCCGATTTTCCTGTTAATAATTTATCCCATAATAAGGAATTTTGGCGTTTTTGAAATGCAAAACCGGGTAGAAACAAGCGATCAAAAAATCCTTTCATTAATGCAGGCATTCCTCCCCACCATAGTGGATACACAAATACTAAATGATCAGCATCTTTAATTTTAGCCCTGGATAGTACCAAATCCGGTTCTAATTCAGTTCGTTTTCTGTATCCAAAAGTTAAGTTTGGGTTAAATTGTAAATCACTTATTACAATTTCATCGACTATTGCACCACTTTCTATTGCACCAGTTTTATAGGCTTTTGAAAGACTTCTACAATAACTTTCGGGGTCGGGGTGACCTTGTAGTATTAATATTTTTTTCATTGGAAATAAATTGCTAAAAAGATGGTAATACTAATCATAAAGCATAAGGGTGAATAGTATTTTGAATCGTTTGTAGCAAATGATGTTCCTTTCATTTTTTTAGCGAACCCAACATATTTGAAATCACCTACTGCCCTTATTAAAAACACTATTGCAAGAAAAATTAGTAAAGCTGTTTGATAGTTGCTTAAAATTGAAAAATGAAAGAAACCGGCTGAATGGCCAAAAACGAAAGCTGCTATGTAAAAAGCAATAGCTACAAGAAATGTAATAAATTTAGAAGGCATGAATATCGGTTCTTCAGAAGATGTCTGAGGTAGAACAGCCAAAGATCCCATTTTGCCACCTAGAACCCAATAAATGTGTAAAGACGCCACAAAAAAAAGAATGATAAAATGAATTGTAAAAATAACTTGGCTCATAATTATTAATAGTTATAATTTTTTTAAAGTTTCAATCATTAAATCTAAGGCCTTATAAAGTCGAGGAGTTCGTTCTTCTTCTGGAAACATATGCATTCGTTTTCTTAAATGTAAAGTGGCGAAACCGTGTACATTGGCCCAAATCATCATAGCTAAATCATCGGTTTCTTGATTTCTAAAATGTCCATTTACTTTGCATGCTTCAATTATCATTTTTAACATGTTTAAAGCAGTGTGTCCATCTTCCCAAATATCGTCTCTGCATTCAAGGGCATCTATTGGAGCCGACATTAGGAACATGAGCTCGTATAATTCTGGATTTTCAATAGCGAATTGAAGATATTCGTGCCCCATTGCTATTAATTGTTCAAAAGGGTCATAAATTGATGATACATTTGTGAATTTTTGAATCAAACCATGAAATGCCTCTTGGTGTAGTTCAAAAAGTAATTCATTTTTATCTTTAAAGTATAGATAAATGGTGCCTGGGCTATATTCTATGGCATCGGCAATGTTACGGATACTGGTTTTTTCAAAACCTTGGTCTAAAAACAAAGCTTTAGCTGCCTCAAGTATCTTTCGCTTCATTCCTTCTTTTTCCCTTTCTTTTCTCTCTGCGACTCCCATAACTTAATCAGTAGTTTTTAAATTAACAATGCAAATAAAATGAACAGTGTTTAGTAAAACAAATGTTTATTGATTTTTTAACAAAAAAAATATAGCAAATAGTCTTAAAAATCAAGAAAATGATAAAAAAATTGGTAGTTTTGATTTTATTAAAATACAATAATGACTTTTTTAATTTTAGTATATTTTAAACTTTTGGTTTGGTTGGGTGACATTAAATCTGAGGTGGTAGGTATTCAGGATGGTGATACCATAGAACTAAAAATGGTATACAGTGGGGAAAATGCGAGAAATAGAAAGGGTAAAAATCTTAGAATACGATTGGCTCATGTAGATTGCCCTGAAAAAGGGAAAGCTTTTTACACGAATGCAAAGCAATTTAGTTCGAATTTGTGTTTTAGAAAAATAGTTACAATCATTCACTCAAATAAGTTTGATAGATATGGTAGATTAATTGGAGAGATTATTTTACCAAATGGCAAAAATCTCAACAAAGAACTCGTCAATGCGGGTTTAGCTATTCATTTTAAAAAATATTCCAATTCTAGTAAGTATGCAAATTTAGAATTGCAGGCTAGGATAAAAAAAGTGGGAATCTGGCATTAGATAAATGTTTATTTTTTTGCAAAAAGCAAATATTCATTTTGCCCTTTTTTGCTTAAATTTAATAAACTAAATTTATCGTTCCCTGATTTAATAGTTACGTAAAATGAATTTGAGTTTTTAAAAAGCTCAATAAATTTGCTATCTGCTTCGGTTTGAGGAGGTTTATTTAAAATTTGTAGTTTTGTATTTACAAAAGCCCCGGTTTCATAAAATTTTCTAAAATTATGGTTTTTAAATGAAAATGTTCCTTGAGCAATCAATAGATTTATTTTTGCTGAATAGGTACTATCAGAATTCAAAAATAGGGTATATTTACTTTTTTCGTAATCATAATCTTCACAAACTAAACATTTGTAATCTTCTAAATGACTAAAAGTACCTACATAATGCCATTCTCCTAAAATACTATTTTGTGGGCTAAGTATTTTAGATTGGCAGCTAGCAAATGAAATAATAAAAAAGAGAAGTAAATTTTTCATATTGGCCTTTTTTAGATTAGACTATTTATGTTAGAAAATAGTTGTAGCATAAAAAAAAATATGTATTTATATATAAACGCACTCATAATTAAAAAAAGATAATTTTGTACATAATTAATTAGAGAATGCTTTTAACCTCCAATTATAGGTATTTTGTTTTAAACAAACCCATAAATATGGTTTCACAGTTTGTTGGACATGAAATTGGCAATATGTTGGGGAAAATTGATTTCGATTTTCCCGAAGGTACTCATGCCGTCGGAAGGCTAGATAACTTATCTGAAGGATTACTTATTTTAACCACAAACAAACGAGTAACAAGACTACTTTTCCAGAGTAAAATTCCACACCAACGTACTTATCTGGTTCAATGTAATGCAAATATCACTGAAACTAATTTGGAGGAATTGCGAAAAGGCGTATCAATTATTATTCGGGGGAATTCTATTTGGACCACAAGTCCTTGCGAAATAGAAATGATAGACAAACCCGATGATTGTTATAGAATAGAAAATATGCTACATCCTAGGCATCCTTATAAATGGTTAAAAATTACGTTAATCGAAGGGAAATATCATCAAATAAGGAAAATGATGATAGCCGTGAATAACAAGTGTAAACGGCTAATCCGAATTTCAATTGAAGACCTTGAATTAGGAGATTTACCCGTAGGAAATATAAAAGAATTAGGGGAAGAAGAGTTTTTTAAAGCATTACAAATCAAGTATTTATAGTACTTTTTTGGTCTTCTAATTTCTAATCTAAAATCTGGTTAAACTAATTATTTTGTGTTTTCAATAAAGGAAGTAGATTCGTACTTTTCGTTTATTAAGTTGTAATTATAGTTTTCTACCACTTTTTTTAAGGCTCTTTTAGCCGGCCTGTGGAAAAGATCTGCTATTCCGGCGCTAACAACCCCAAAGGCCACAAAATTAAAATCGATTTTGGGAACACCTGTGTTGTAACCTACCGCATTTAAAAATCCCATTCCGCTAAATCCTCCAAAAATTTGAGCACCCCTTTTATACCTCATGTACTTTTTGTATGATTGCATCAGTTCGGCCGAGTTGTTCTTTTTTAGAATAGGCAAAAGGTTTTTTGGCTTCTTTATAATTTCATTATTCAGCGAAATCGTTCCTCCTTTTACATAAGTCATTTCTTGGCCAAAACAAAAATTGCTTAAAACCATAGTAGTAGTTAAAGTTAAAAAAAGGTTTCTCATAAACCAGAATAAATTGTATCTGTATGTCTGCATCTAAAATATGGATTAAATAGTTAAAATGGTGTAGAAGGTGATTGTTTAGGGGTATTTTTCTTTTTAAATAAAATTAATTCCATTTTATAACTAATTCAATATTTAATGTAAATTTTAGCATTAACATTTCGTTAGTAAACCTTAACTTTAGTTTATACATCTATAGTTTAAATTTTAAACACTTACTATTATGAGAAAATTATTGGTATTCATAGGTCTTTCTCTATCTATTCTTTCTTGTAGAGCACAATATGGAAATAATAACTATAGAAATGATAATGATGTTTCAAACCGTTATTTTTATGAGGAAGAATTCGACTGGCGATGGGATGTTAGAGTTAGAATTTCGCAAGGCATAAATAATGGCTTTTTAACAAGACGAGAGGCGAATAGGTTGTATGAAAGGCTAGAACAAATAGAACGTAAAGAATTTGCATACCAATCAGACGGTTATCTAAGTGGATATGAACAAAACGAAATTTGGGATGACGTAGTTTTCTTAAATAGACAATTAGGACTTGAACTTCGGGATTTTGACAGAACCTATTATGGGTATAGCTTTCCAGGAGTAGCTTTTAGAGGGTCTATGCCTTGGTATTTCGGCAACAGATATGATTTTAATAGATTTGACAGACGTGGTTTCGGAAGTATTCAATTAGGCTATCGCCCGAGAAATTTTTTTCCAATAAATCATTTCTATTATCACAACAACAGAAACTATTCAAACAATAGAAATTGGGGCAATAATAGGAATTCTGGCAGTAATAGGAATTGGGATAACAATCGCAGTAACGATAGAGAAAATAGCCGAAACAGTGATTGGAATAGAAGATCTAATGGAAATCCGAGAGAGCATGAAAATTCAAATAAGAGCAATAGAACGAATGGAGACAGGAATAATCAAAATGGAAACGATCGTTCTGGGAAAAACAGTAGTGATGTAGGTTCTAGAGATGAAAGATTTGGGGAAAGAAATGCTAGTAGAAATGAATGGAATAGGGAGAGTTCAAATGAAAATGCTAAAATTGATAAAGACCGAGAATCTTCTAAGCAAAATAGAGCTCAAAACGGAAGAATTAATTCGGGAAGTAAAGAGAAAATTTTGACCCCACGTTCTGCAAACCCAAGAGAGCGTAGCGAGAATAAAAGAGAACGACCAGCATTGCCTGAAAGAAAAAAAGCTAATGACTCCAATAGAAGAGGAGAAAATTAAAAAAATGGCCTGAAAGGGCCATTTTCTATTTAAATTCAGGATTTACAGGATTTAGAGTGAAACCCTGAATTTTATAAAGGGCATCTCTAAAAACTAACAATTGCAATAAATAAATTTATAATTATCTGTATATCAGCTATATAATTCGTATATTTACGTATGAAAAAATTCAAAAAACATCGGGATTTTGGTTTTTTCGATGCGGATATCCGGATCGAAAAATTGATTAGTTTAGGTGATCCCCTTCACAGGCTATCTCAAGGCATAAACTTTGAGATATTTAGGCCAACCTTGGAA
>JANOMP010000089.1:0-14507 GCA_031420365.1 Cytophagaceae bacterium | reverse complement strand
ATTCGAAAAAATTAAAAACAATAAAATAATTTTGATTTGCATCTCTTTCTATTTTTTTGCTAAGTAAGTCATAAAAAGTATATTTTTAAAAGAATTATGAATACATTTTAACTTTTTAAAGATAAATAATTTTCTTGAACTATAAATTTAAAAATATGTTTCTACATAATAAGTAAACGTATATAATATTATGAAAATAGAATTGCATGCAGCCAGTGAACGTGGACACGCTAATCATGGAAAGTTAAATAGTTATCATTCATTTAGTTTTGGTTCTTATAATAATCCAAAAAAAGTTCATTTTGGTGCCTTGAGAGTTTTAAATGACGACACTGTTAATGGTGGTATGGGTTTTGGTAAACACCCTCACGAAAACATGGAGATTATTTCCATTCCTTTGGAGGGGAAATTGGAGCATCAAGATAGTATGGGCAATAAAACAATAATCTCCAAAGGGGAGATTCAAATTTTGTCAGCAGGAACAGGTATTTATCATTCTGAAAAAAACCATGGAAATGCTATACCAGTAAAATTTTTACAGATTTGGGTTTTTCCTGATAAAAAAAATATTGAGCCAAGATATGACCAAAAAGCGTTTTTTAAAGAGGATAGAAAAAATCGCTTTCAAACCATAGTTTCTCCTTTGAATGCCAATGATGAAGGAATAAAAATCAATCAGAATGCATGGTTTAGTTTAATTGATTTAAAATCTAAAGAAAACAATACCTATTTGCTAAAGAATCTTTCTAATGGAGTTTTTGTATTTGTTATTTCTGGTGAAATTGAAATAGACGCTAAAACTTTAAAATTTAGAGATGGATTAGGAATTACCGATTCAGAAGGTTTTGAAATACATGCTAATTTAGATAGTGAAGTACTCCTCATGGAAATTCCAATGGAATTTTAAAAAGGATCGGAAATTAAAATTTCACTACTCTTCCTTCTTTAGCAGACTGAATTGCTTTTTCTAAAATTTCTACTACCAAAACATTATTTTCAATGGAAGACAAGCTATTCGTTGGATTAATTTGCCCCCTAACAACTGCTGTAAAATAAAGGAAAGGGTCCTGTTCAGGATTAGGGATAGGGTCAAGCTTTATGTTTTCTTCAGACGCAAACCTTCCCCCATTCTTGATTTTTAATTCGTTTTTATTTGCAAAAAGTGAAGCAGATTGTGTGTAGATTTCTGTATCCTTTCTATCTAAAGGCCAATTCCATGAAGCTTCTAAAATTGCAGTAGCATTTTGATAATTTAAAATAATTATTGCCTCATCATCGACCTTAGGATAAACTTCTGGTTTTAATTGCTTTAAAATAGCACTTACAGACAAAGGTCTTTGACCATTTAAAAACCAGGTAGAAAGATTAGCTCCATAACATCCAAAATCTATTACTGCACCTCCGCCATTTTTAATTGGATCCGTAAGCCATGCTAAAAATTCATTGGTACATCCAATTTCTTTTGGTCCACGATGCCCATCTCTTATCACTAATTTATTAATTTTCCCAACATTTGGATTAGTATTTAAAATCTCAAAGGCTTTCCTGTGGCTTGAATACCAGGTGGTTTCATAATTAGTAAGAAGGAAAATATTATTGATTTTAGCTAAATCTGCCATTCTTTTTGCATCTTTTAAGTTAGTAGCTAAAGGTTTTTCCACCATTACATGTATTCCTCTTGGGGCACATACTTCTACTGTATTTATATGTTCTGCGATACTATTAAAGGCACAAACGGCCTCTGGTTTTGTTTTTCTAACCATTTCTTCTAAACTTGCAAACCATAAAGTTTCAGGAAGATTATATTTTTTTAGGTATTTAAATGCCATTTCTTTGTTGGGTTCCGCTATGCCTACAATTTCAATATCACCTTTTTTGTTGCTATTTAGAACTTGTCCAATATGGTCATGACTTAAACCGTCTATCCCAACTTTTAATTTTTGTTGGGCAATCGCCAAGAAATTAAAGCAAATAGAAATTAGTAAAATTGAAGTAAATTTTTTCATGTTATTGTTTAGATTGAATATGAACTTAAATATACCTGAAAATTCACAAAAAACTTAGAAAAATAAATAATTACCCAAATACATCCTGAATTTAATTTTGTAGTATCTTGCTTGAAAACTTCAAAACAATCTTTTTCTTATGAAAAAAATATACCTTGTTGCTCTTATTTTAGTATTTAACTCTTCTGTTTTCGCACAAAATAACTACTATTTTGGAAACAAGAAATATAACGCTGCCATTCCGAGTCCAGAAACGTTTTTAGGGTATGAAATTGGTTCGCATCATACACGATATGATAAACTGGTAGAATATATGTACCTATTATCAAAAACAAGCAATAGGGTAAAAGTTGAGAAAATTGGAGAAACCAGCGAACACAGGGAGCAAATTATAGTTCATTTTGCAAAACCAGATAATCTTGCTCAAATTGAGAAAATCAGGAAAGAGCATTTAGATCTTACCCAGGGTAAAATTAAATCTGCTGAAATTGCCAATTTGCCAGTAGTTGTTTGGCTGGGGTATAATGTGCACGGAAATGAAGCCTCGGGTGGAGAAGCTTCTATTTTAACAGCCTATTATTTAGCAGCATCTGAAGAGCCAGAAACTCTAAAATGGTTCGAAAATGCTGTTTTTTTAATGGAACCAGTTATAAATCCCGATGGGAGAGACCGATTTAATAATTGGGTAAATATGCATAAAGGTGACCCCCTTGTAACAGATCCAAATGATAGGGAGCACAACGAAGTATGGCCAAGCGGCAGAGTGAATCATTATTGGTTTGATTTAAATAGAGATTGGTATTTAGCAGTACATAAAGAAAGTAGAAATCGTTTGTCTTTTTATCATAAATGGTTGCCCAATGTAGTTACTGATTTTCACGAAATGGGAACAAATAGTACACATTTTTTTGAACCTTCTAAAAGCAATGCAGAAAATCCGCTAGTTCCACAATCCAATTATAAAACGCTTAATTTAAAGTTCGCAAAATATTTTGAAAAAGCCATGAACGAAATTGGCTCTTTGTACTACACAAAAGAATCTTTCGATAATTTTTATCCTGGATATGGAAGTAGTTACCCAGACATGCAGGGTGGTTTGGGCTTACTTTTTGAGCAGGGTAGTAGTCGGGGCCATGCTCAAGATTCTCAGAATGGAGTATTAACATTTCGATTTGCAGTCAGAAATCAATTTGTGAATGCATTGGCAACCATAAAAGCTTCAGTGGATGAAAAAAATGTATTGTTGCAACATCAGGTCGATTTTTTTAAAGATGTGGTTAATCAATCCCAGAAAAACCCTATCAAAGGATATGTAATTGGCGATAATTATGATGAGGGAAGAAATAAATTTTTCTGGGACTTTTTGGCTCAACATACCATTCAAGCATATCACTTAAATTCAGATTTTAATCAAGAAGGAAATACTTTTAAAAAAGGAAAAGCTGTTTACATTCCTCTTGACCAGCCTCAAAGCTTGTTGGTAAAATCAATATTTGATAGGCCTAAAAAGTTTGCAGATAGTTTATTTTATGATAGTTCTGCTTGGAATTTGGCCTTAGCTTTTGGTCTTAATCATACTGAAGTTAAAACTTTATTTACTCCTGGGAAAGTTTTAACTAATTTAGATTTACAAAGCTTACCTAATTCATTTGAAAAAAGTGATTTTGGGTATTTGCTCGATTGGCGAGAATATAATGCAGCTAATGCTCTTGTAAATTTCCATTCAAAAGAGATTCGGATAAAAGTTATTACAAAAGCTTTTCAGTTAAACGGTGTAAAATATCCGCAAGGAACTATATTAATTCCTGTACAAAATCAAATACAAAATACTAATCTTTTGTATGAAAGTTTAAAATCAATTGGGTTAAATTCTAAAGTGAGTTTTCAACCAATCGCTACCGCTTTTTCCGAAGCAGGAATAGACTTAGGAAGCAATTTTGTTAAAACCATAGAAAAACCAAAACCATTAATGATTATTGGTACTGGCACAAGTCAATATGAAGCTGGTGAAGTTTGGCATCTTCTCGATACCAAACTAAATATGCCCATTACAAAAGTAGAAATGGCACAATTCGGAAGGATTAATCTCAATAAATACACACATTTAGTGCTAGTAAGTGGAAGTTATGATATTTTGGGTAAATCTGGAGTTGCAAAAATTAAAGATTGGGTAAGTAATGGAGGTATACTTATTTGTCAAAAAACAGCAACCGAATGGGTAATTAAGAATGGGGTTTGCCCTGGGAAACTTAGAGAATTAAAAATTGACTCTTCAAGAAGCCAACCAAGAATAAATTTTGATGAATTTAGTAATAGTGTGGGAGCTAAATCTACTGGAGGAGCTATTTTTGAAACTGAACTTGATTTAACCAATCCCATTGCTTTTGGTTTTAATCAAAAAAAGCTAGCAATTTACAGGAACAATAATACAATGATGGAAAGCAGTACAAATCCCAGCAATACTCCAAGTGTTTATACTTCTAGTAGTTGGTTAACAGGGTATGTGCACCCTGAAGTTTTACAGAAGATTAATGCATCAGCTGCAATAAATATCGAAAGTGTAGGAAACGGGAAAGTGATTTTATTTGCAGACAATCCTAATTTTAGAGGGACATGGTTTTCAACTAACAAACTATTTTTTAATGCACTGTTTTTTTCAAACATATTAGCTGAACCAAGACTTGGAAATGAAGAATAAAATAAAAGAAATTTCAAAAAAGGTTAAAAAAATATTAGTCTGTATTTTTATCCCTTTGTTATGCCATTCTCAAAATAATTCGGTGGATTTATTGGTTTATAATGCCAAAATTTACACTGTAGATAAAAATTTTAGTTCGGCTTCTGCTTTTGCTGTTAAAAATGGCTTGATAGTAGAAGTTGGTGAAAGTAATCTCTTGAAAAAAAAATATAAAGCGAAAGCTAATCTAGATTTAAAACAAAAGCCTGTTTACCCAGGATTTTATGATCCACATTCACATTTCATAGGTTTAGGGCAAATGCTTAATCAATGTGATTTTGTAGGGACAAAGTCTTTTTCCGAGATTATAGAACGTTTGAAAAAGTTTAGAATAGAGAATCCTGATAATGCGTGGCTGATAGGTAGAGGTTGGGATCAAAACGATTGGGAGACTAAAAGTTATCCCAATAAAGATGATTTAGATGCTATTTTTCCTGATGTTCCAGTACTATTGGTACGAATTGATGGCCATGCGATGGTAGTAAACAGTAAAGCGTTACAGCTTGCTAAAATTTCACCTGCCTCTAAAATAGATGGGGGAGAGGTAGAATTAATTGATGGGCAACTTACGGGTATTTTGATAGATAATGCTATGGGTCTAGTAAAAAGAGTTGTTCCTATTGATGATGAAAAGTCAAAAAGAAAAATGATTTTAGATGCTCAAAAAGAATGTTTTAAATATGGGCTTACTACGGTTTCAGATGCTGGAATTGGACAAGATGAAATAGAACTGCTTGACAAAATGCATAGAGATGGTACTTTGAAAATTAGGGATTATGCAATGGTTTCTATTGGTTTAAGAAACATTGAATATTTTACAAAAAAGGGAATAATTAAAACAGATAGGCTAAATGTAAGGTCTTTTAAACTCTATGCAGATGGTGCATTGGGTTCTAGAGGTGCTAGTTTACTGTTGCCTTATTCTGATGAATCTCAAAAACAAGGGCTAATGTTAATGAGGAAAATGGAAATGGATAAATATCTTGGACAAATTGTAAAGTCTGATTATCAAGCAAATACCCATTGTATAGGAGATTCAGCCAATCGATTGGTTCTGGATTTGTATGGAAAATACTTAAAAGGGAAAAATAATCGAAGGTGGCGAATTGAGCATTGTCAAGTTGTAAATCCTAATGATATGGGGAAATTTGGCCAATTTTCGGTGATTCCTTCTATTCAAGCTACCCATGCCACTTCAGATATGTATTGGGCAGAAGCTCGCTTGGGCAAAGTACGTGTAAAACACGCTTATCCATTTGAGGAACTTAGAAAACAAAATGGTATAATAGCAAATGGCAGTGATTTTCCTGTTGAAATGGTAAATCCCCTTTTCGGTTTTCACTCAGCTGTGGCAAGGCAGGATGATAAAAACTTTCCGAAACAAGGATTTCAAATGGAAAATGCATTAACCCGAAAAGATGCAATTAAAGCAATGACCATTTGGAGTGCTTATGCCAATTTTGAAGAAAAAGAAAGAGGAAGTATAGAAAAAGGCAAAATGGCAGATTTTGTAGTTTTAGATGAGGATATAATGGAAGTGGATAAATCTAAAATTAGAAAAGTAAAAGTGCTACAGACTTTTGTGGGCGGCGAAAAAGTATATTAGGGAATAGAAAAGGATTTTTGAAAAATAAAATAAAGCGAAGTGGATTTTTTTAAAGTTAGGCAAGCAGAAGCATTTTTTCTGAATCTAACCAAACATACAAATTTGGCATATTATTGTTTCATTCATTGAATCATTCATTCATCCAATCATTCGTTAATTGAATCATTTATTCTTTCACTCATTTATTCATCTATCCATTCAATCATTCAATCAATCATTGATGGATTGAATCATTCATTCAATCATTCGATCAAAAAAACTGTCAATCTGTCATAAATACATGTATTGGAATGTACTTTGTTGCTATCCTTAAAAATACACTAAAATTTTAATTCAAAAAAGCAAATTATGGTAGCTGAAAAAGGGACAATTTCGATTAACACCGAAAATATTTTTCCAATTATTAAAAAGTTTTTATATTCTGATAATGAAATTTTTCTTCGCGAGTTAGTTTCAAATGCGGTTGATGCCACACAAAAGTTGAAAAAACTTGCTTCAATGGGTCAGTTTAATGGCGAATTGGGCGAATTGAAAATATCTGTGGCGGTAGACAAAGAAAAAAAAACCATCACAATTTCTGATAAAGGCCTTGGAATGACTGCCGAAGAAATAAAAAAGTATATTAATCAGATCGCTTTTTCGGGTGCAAAAGAATTTTTAGATAAATACAACACCGAAACAGACAAAAGCCAAATTATCGGTCAATTTGGCTTAGGTTTTTATTCAGCCTACATGGTAGCAAAAGAAGTAGAAATTATCACGAAGTCGTATCAAGACGAACCCGCAGCTAGATGGATTTGTGATGGAACTACAGAGTTTGAGATTACAGAATCAGACAGAACAGAAAGAGGCACCGATATAATTTTACACATAGCCGAAGACGCAGAAGAATTTTTGGAAGATTCTAAATTAGAACAAATTCTAAATAAATATGGCAAGTTTTTGCCTGTAGAAATAGTATTCGGTGAGAAAGTTATAAACAATACCTCTCCAATTTGGATTAAAAATCCTGTAGATTTAAAAGATGAAGATTACATTGGTTTTTATAAAGAGCTTTATCCCTACGGCGAAGATCCTTTATTTTGGATTCATTTAAATGTCGATTACCCATTTAATTTAACAGGTGTTTTATATTTCCCTAAAATAAAAAAGGATTTTCAGCTAAATAGAGAGAAAATACAATTGTACAGCCGTCAGGTTTTTATTACTGACGATGTGAAAGATGTGGTGCCGGAATTTTTGCAGTTACTTCACGGAGTTATAGATTCTCCAGATATTCCTCTCAATGTTTCTAGAAGTTATTTGCAAGCCGATGGCAATGTAAGACGAATTAATTCTCACATTACTAAAAAAGTAGCAGATAAGCTTTCAGAATTATTTAATGAAAACCGGCCTTCATTTGAAGAAAAATGGGAAAGCATAGGCATGTTTGTGAAATATGGAATTATTTCAGACGATAAATTTTATGATAGAGCGAAAGATTTTATTTTATTGAAAAACATTGAAAATCAGTTTTTTACTATAGAAGAATATAAAACAAAATTAGAGGCAAATCAAAAAGATAAAGACGGCAATTTTATAGGTTTATATGCGAATGATATAGAAAAACAGGACTCCTATATTACAGGTGCAAAAAAACGAGCATTTGATGTTTTAGTTTTTGATGATGTTTTAGATTCACATTTTATAAATGCATTAGAATCGAAAGCCGAGAAATTGACTTTTAAAAGGGTAGATGCAGATACTTTTGATAAGCTGATTGACAAAGGATTAAAAGGAGAAGTTATACTTTCTGAAGATGATAAAAAGAAAGTGGAGGAAGCTTTTAAGGAGTTTGTTGGAACTAATATTGTGCAAATTGAAGCTTTGCCCTTAGACGAAATACCAGTTTCAATTGTGGTTCCTGAATTTATGCGCAGATATGCTGATATGTCTAAAGTGAATGGTCAAGCAGGTATGTTTGGAAATATGCCTATGATGTATAATCTAGTTGTGAATGGCAATCACCCTTTGATTTCAAAAATTGCAACTGAGGGTAATGACAATGGATTAGCCAAACAATTGTATGATTTAGCTTTGCTTTCTCAAGGTATGTTGTCAGGAAATGATTTAACACAATTTATAGAAAGAAGTGTTCAGAAAATGTCGTAATACATTTTATTAAAAACTTTTATTAAAAAAGCCATCTGATTAGATGGCTTTTTTAATAGAGAATATTGAAATTTATATCAAATTATATGAGATTTCTTGTTTAATCTTTATAAAATATTTTTGAATTTTATTTCTGTAATTCGCTAAAATACAAATGATTACAAAATGAAATCATTTACTGATATTGAATTGTGATAAAGATTTAAGAAACAAAATTTTATTAAATGATTCTCCGTATTTAAAAGTATTAAAGTTTTACGATTTATTGGAGGTTTTAAAGATTTTTGAGTGTTTTTTTTCAAAACTAGGAATCAAAACTAGGTAAGAAACAACTTGATTTCACAAGTACAAACTCACCCACCAAATTAAAACTCCTTGAAGCGGCAATCTTCCCCAACGAATCCAAGGAGATATTTTTTGAAACTTTGGTGCCGTGGCCATATAGAGATTGGCAGGAAAAACAGCGATAAGTAGTAAAATTAATCCCCATGCTCCTGATGCTTGGGTTGGAGGATATAATAAACTAAGACCAAAGACAAATTCTGCGGCTCCACTAATTAGAACCACTTCTTTATGAAAAGGAATATAAGGAGGCATAAGTGCCAAAAAGAATTTAGGTTTTACAAAGTGCATAACACCTGCAAATACAAAAAACAAACCACATATAAACTGAAGAATTGACATATATTTAACAATTCAATTTAAAGCCAACGCCATGTATATTTTCAATTTTAATGCTTGGGTCATTCGAAAGCATTTTACGTATTCTAGTTACAAAAACATCCATACTTCTTCCCAAGAAATAATCATCGCGACCCCAAATTGCAATTAAAATCTCCTCTCTTTTAGTTATTTGGTTCTTTCTTTCACATAAAAATTTCAAAACTTCAGCTTCTCTATGTGTCAGTTTTTGTATTTCTTGCTCATTTTTTAGCGTTTGCTGAGAAAAACAAAATTCATATTCACCACATACAAATATATCAGTTGTGGCTGTAGAATCAGAAACAGCATTTCTTTTTAAAAACACTTTTATCCTTAACACCAACTCTTCAATACTAAAGGGCTTAGTTATATAATCATCTCCACCAATTTTTAAACCAGCAATTTTGTCGTCTTGCAGATTTTTTGCAGTTAAAAAAATAATAGGAATTTGTTGGTTTTGGGTTCTAATTTTTTCTGCTAATGAAAAACCATCTAATTCTGGAAGCATAACATCTAATAAACAGAGGTCAAATTTGTCTTTTTTAAATTGTTTCCAAGCATCTTTCCCATCCGAAAAATGGAGAATTTTAAATCCTTCTTCTTCTAAATTATCTTTAGTTACAAAGCCAAGATTAGGGTCATCTTCTACATAAAGTATTTTTGCCATTTTTAGTTTGGTAATGGTATTTGAATTATAAAATTAGTGCCTATGCCTTCTTCGCTTTCTAGTTTGATAGTCCATTTATGAATTTTCACAATCTCTTTCACATAATTTAAACCGAGCCCAAAACCTTTTACGTTATGAAGGTTGCCGGTAGGCACTCTATAAAATTTATCAAAAACTTTGGTGTGATATTCTTTTGCTATTCCAATTCCATTATCGCTTATAGTTAGTAAGATAGAATTATTCTCATTTCTTGTAGTAATAGTTATCTTTGGATTTTTAGAAGAATACTTTATTGCATTATCAATTAGATTCCTTATAACGTTCATTAAATGCATTTTATCTGCAAAAATACTTGTTTTTGTAGCTTCCAAATTTAGACTAAAACCCTCTTCTAATTCAGCTTTCACACTTTCTGTGGCTTCTATAATTAAATCGTGTAACTCCTGGAGTTTTAAATCAAGATCAATTTGACCTTTCCCAATTTTTGCAGTAGCCAATAATGCTTCAACTTGATTTTTTAGTCTGTTATTTTCATGTTTAATAATTTGCACATATTTTTTGAATCTTTCCGGTTGATCCATAATTTTATTTTGAGCCAAAACATCTGTTGCTATTTTAATTGTTGAAATCGGAGTTTGAAACTCGTGTGTCATATTGTTTATGAAATCTCTTTGTACTTCAGTAAGCCGTTTTTGTTTTAATATTACAAACATGGCATAAGCAAAAAAAGCCAAAACTACCATAGTGATAATTGAAGAAACAATCCAAAAATCTAATTTACTTGTCAAATAACTATTTTGGCTAGGAAATTTTACTCCAAAATAATTCAAAAACTTATCGGTTTTTGGAAGAAACACATTATTAGAAACATCCTCAACTTCAAAATTGCTGTTTATATGAGCCCCAAATACAATTTTGTCAGTTTCACAATCGTAAATGCCATATTCAAAATCGGTATTAATATTATTCTTTTTAAATTCTTCTTTTAATAAATGTTCTAACAGACTTGCTTCTAATGGAACTCGAAGATTTACCACATAATAATCGGAAGAAAACTGACTAACTGGATTGTCTATATAAGATAATTTATAGGCTTTAGAAATTTGGTTAGCTACATTTCTAAGCGAAACCATAACCGTTTGTCTAAATTGTTGATTCTTAAGGTCAAAGGCACGATTTACCCAATAGATTTGTACTGCCAATATGCCTATCATTGCGACGACACCTAAAATTATAACTAATCTAATTGTATTTCTACTCAATTTGAAATTGGATTTGATTTTTATTAAAATCGAGTTGTCTAAGTAGGCAAATATACAATTTGATTTTTAAGTTTCTAAACAATTACTTGAAATAGTGCTAGAACTATTCTTTATTTGTGAGTTCTTTTCACTATAACCCTAAAAAATATGCAGGAGCTCGATTTAATCGATTATCTAGTTTTTTTATTCTATTTTGTAATAGTAGCTGGCTATGGTTTTTGGATTTATAACAAGAAGAAATCCGCTGAATCAAACACAAAAGACTTTTTTTTAGCCGAAGGGTCGCTAACTTGGTGGGCCATTGGTGCATCATTGATTGCCTCAAATATCTCTGCTGAGCAGATGATTGGGATGTCTGGGAATGGCTTTTCAATGGGATTAGGCATATCCACTTATGAATGGATGGCGGCAGCTACTTTATTAATTGTAGCAATATTTTTTATGCCAATTTATTTGAAAAACAAAATTTCCACAATGCCTCAGTTTTTAAGTCAGCGTTACAATAAAACTGTCAGTTTAATAATGGCTATTTTTTGGTTGGTGCTATATATCACAGTAAACTTAACCGCAATATTATACCTAGGAGCTTTAGCTGTTTCAGAAATTTCTGGAATCGATTTTTATACCTGTATGATTATGTTAGCCATTTTTGCAGTTATTATAACGATTGGAGGAATGAAAGTTATTGGCTATACAGATGTTATTCAAGTATTTTTCTTAATAATTGGAGGTTTAGCAGCTACCTACTTAGCAGTTACATTGGTATCTGGCTCAACAGGATTGACTGGCGTAATTGATGGGTTCAAATCCATGACACAAAATCATGATGATCATTTCCACATGATTTATCCGAAAGGAAATGTAAATTATATGTCATTGCCCGGCCTAACAGTACTTTTTGGAGGAATGTGGATTGTTAATTTGAATTATTGGGGATGCAATCAATATATAACACAAAGGGCTTTAGGTGCTGATTTGGATACAGCTCGAAAAGGGTTGTTATTTGCTGCATTCTTAAAACTTTTAATGCCAATTATCGTCACTTTGCCAGGAATTGCCGCTTACGCATTGTATCAAAAAGGAATGTTTCAAAAGGAAATGCTCGATGCAACAGGTGTATTTAATCAAGATAGAGCTTATCCTGTTTTATTAAATTTATTACCGGCAGGTTTAAAAGGTTTATCATTTGCAGCATTAACAGCTGCCGTTGTGGCTTCTTTGGCAGGAAAAGCCAATAGTATTTCAACTATTTTTACATTGGATGTTTTCAGACCTTATTTTGCAAAAGATATGACTGAGAAACAATTAGTTTGGGTAGGAAGGGTAGTAATAGTAATTGCTATGATTTTAGCTATTGGCATTTCGCCATTTATGGGTATTGATAAAAAAGGAGGTTTTCAGTTTATTCAAGAAATGACTGGCTTACTTTCTCCTGGAATATTTGCTGCCTTTATTATGGGATTCTTTTGGAAAAGGACCAATTCTGCTGGGGCATTTTTTGCCATTGTAGGTGGGTTTTTGATTGCATTATCTATGCACAATAATTGGTTCCCTATTATAGATTGGACACAAATGCCATTTCTTGATAGAATGGGTTGGGTATTTCTAATTTGTATTGTTGTAATGTTTATTTTAGGATATATTTTACCTGATGAGAAAAAAGGACTAGAAATAGACGCTTCAATGTTTAAAACTACTAGAGGATTTGCTATCGGTGCAAGTATTGTTGTAGCAATAATTGTTTTTCTGTATTCTTATTTTTGGTAATAAAAATAGTGTAAAAAGGCAAAAAAAGGTTGCATTTATTGAATGCAACCTTTTTTTGTGTGTCAGGCATGGCAATAAACTATAGGGTGTAAGTCCCGAACACACTTTGCAGTAGGAAGTGTTAGCTAATAGCAAGGGTGTTGTGGGTGACTACAAACAGGAACGCCTGCCCGGCTGAAGAAGCTGGCGGCAAAAGTCTGGGCCTACGAACAGAAACTTCATAGAAGGCGTAATTGAGTGGGTGATGTTGCAAAAGAAACAAAAGCCCCATACTGCACGAAACTCAATAGCGTAAATGGAGAGGCTAGATGGACTGAAAGTTTATTGTCTTACCCTGAGAGATCTGTGTATTGACTGATGGAGGTGTGAGCGAATACCCGAGTAGTTAATATGTAGAAGTCAGCAGACGCCATAGTACTCATGAAGCGAGAGAAACAGTAGTGAGGAAGGGCTGAATGTTAAGAAAAGGTCATCAGACCTGCATTTTTTTTAAGTCAAAAGCGATAAAAGCAGAACCCCCTCAGAGAACTACTTGTGAGATGGTAGGCTGGAAGCCAAGAGTAAAGCACAAGAGGAGCATAGCCAAGACTAGGAAAAGTAGCGAGAAGACCAGTAAAAGTTGTTTTTTTTTATGACCCTTGAAGAAATTGTAAGTTATCGAAATTTAGAGCAAGCCTGCCAGCAGGTTTCTCTTAATAAAGGTGTGGGGGGTGTGGATGAAATGCAGACCGATGAACTTCGTGACTTTCTCCTAACCAACTATACTGAGTTATCAAAACAGATTTTAGAAGAGCGTTATGTACCGCAAGCTGTAAAGAAAGTAGAAATGCCGAAACCAGACGGCGGGAAACGGATGTTAGGCATCCCCACAGTAATAGACCGCATGGTTCAACAAGCCATCAGTCAACGATTATCACAGGTGTATGAATTAGGTTTCTCAGAACACAGCTACGGGTTTCGCCCCAAGCGAAACGCCCATCTAGCGGTTCAACAAGCACAAAAGTTTCTGGATGAAGGATATACTTTCGTGGTAGAACTAGACTTGGAGAAATTCTTTGATACGGTAAATCATGACCGATTAATAAGTGTCCTAGGCTGGAAAATAAAAGACCAACGGGTACTTCGATTAATTAGAAAATATTTACGAAGTGGGATAATGGAAGATGGTATAGTAAGCCAACGCACCGAAGGCACGCCCCAAGGGAGTCCATTGAGTCCATTACTGTCAAACATCATCCTTGACGAACTCGACAAAGAATTAGAAAATCGAGGACACAAATTTGTACGATACGCAGATGATGTAAGTATCTACAAGAAGAGTAACAAATCAGCAGAGCGAATTCTAAAAAGTATTACAGACTACATAGAGCAAAAGTTACTGTTAAGAGTGAACAGAACCAAAAGTAAGATTAGCCGCCCAACAGGGAGCAAGCTCTTAGGGTTTTCATTTTACAAAATCAAAGCAAGGTGGCGGATTAGGGTTGCGAAAGCATCAATAAGCCGTCTTAAACTGAAATTAAAGTCGATAATTAATCGTAACAACGGCAAGAACTTCAAGACGAAGCTTCAAGAACTAAAACCAGTTATCATAGGCTGGGTGTCATATTTT
>JANOMP010000088.1:0-5683 GCA_031420365.1 Cytophagaceae bacterium | reverse complement strand
TAAATTGTTTAAAATCAAATAATCAGACGTAACAAAATGCCTTAAAACTGCTTGAATTCGCAAACGAAACTGTACAAACAAGTGTATGGAAGTTTGGTTTTTCGCAAGCGGTATCGCAAGCGGTTTTATTCTCAATCTTTTGATTATCAGCATAAATACCGGTTGCATGTTATTGATTTTTCTTAGCATAATAAGTTATTCCTTTGTCGTTTCTCAAAATTTGTATTTCGTTGTCCTCTCTCAATTGCTTTAAAATACGAGACACTTTATAAATGTCATCATCGGCTAGATTTAGTATTTCTCGAGCTGTAGAATTGTTGATTTCATCAAATTCATCCAAATATTTTAAAATGGTTTGCTTCATCTTAAATATGGTTTGTTTTTTCAGTTTCAGATAGTTTTTCTCATCTTCGATATTTGCTAATTTGGTTTTATGAATAATGTATTTCAATCCTGAAGTTCTACCGGTAGTTTCAATAAATTCTATTTCCAATAACTCAACCAAAATTTTTCTTAGCTGATAATTGTTTACAAAAGGTAATTGCTCCAACTGCTGAAAGGTTAGTTTTTGACCTGTGTATATGTGATTGAGCACAATCAGCTTTTCTAAGTCAATGTCTTTTTTAGTTGTTTGCTTGTAAAGCAAGCTCAATTCGACCAATTTTTCAGAATACACATCAGCCTCTATGCGTAACAAAATGGAGTTTTCGGTTTGAATGGGGTTTGGTAATTTTTTGCCTTTAGATAATAGTGCGGTGAATATTTTATCAAATCCACTGCCTGCTTTTTCTGCATAGTTTATTTCTCTCAACACATCCATAATGCCAGGATTGCGGGGATTTGTTTTTCTTAAAAAATTGGTTTCATCAATTCCTTGCGGGAAATGCCCCGGACTTTCAAACTCTAAATAATTGGGATATTTTCTGATTTCAATAATTTGTTGTCGGCTATAATCACGGTGTGCAATTGCATTAATTAATAACTCACGAAGCACTACTTCGGGATAATCTTCAATATATTCTCTAAACAAACCAAAGTGAAACTCCTTTACTTTAGTTTCTGATTTTAATTGCTGAAAGCAGGCATCGGCTATTTCAATCAAATTACCGCTATATTCAAATGGCGTATAAGTTCCATCTTCATAATATCGGATGTACTTTATTTGATTATAAGGTAACTCTTTTAATGCTTTGTGATTCCCAATAAAAAGAATTCCTGTGGTAGTGGGGAGCAATTTCCCTTTTTCTTCCTTTATTAAACCCAAGGTTTCTGTAAATTCAGATGAATTATTTTTAAGATAGGGACTTTGAGGTTTTTCTCTTTGAATCCGTAAAAATAAATCCCTTGTTTTTGCTATATCTTGCCAGCCGGGGATGGGTGCTCCTTGCTTATCTGTTTCTTTACTTAAAAAGGGTAAAACCCATGTTTTTTGGTCGTAGACAATCAAGCCTTTTTCAGCTTGTATCGTTGCCATTTCATAAGATTCAATATTTCTGTTTCCATCATTACTTCGAATTGGATACTCACCCTTTGATGTTCGGTGAAGTTGGGTGGTAAAGGGAACTTCGAGCACCAAAATATCCTTCCCTTCAACATTAATTCTGTGTGGTTTAATGGTGATCGATGGAACGGTTCTGTCCTGAATTTGTCGAATGAGTTCAAAAACCTTATTTTCTGCATATTCAAATTCAGGATTTATTTCTTTGGTTTTATCCTCAATACCAACAAATAAAAAACCTCCTTTTTTATTGGCAAATGCAACTACATCTTTTGCCAGTTCATCATACTTGGGTGCAAAATTTTTCAATGACTTACCAAAAGCAATTTTGTCTTCTAGTTGCTCTTTGAAGTCAAGCATTTCACATTCTCCTTTCGCCAAAAGGTTATAAAACCATAGAATACTATGTCGGGTAAGTTTCTCCATTTTTTATTGAGTCAATTGTTTTAAATACAAATGAATCTCTTTCTGCACATTTACCAATTCACCTTCCAGTTGCTCAATCTCTTGCTGCACCGCTGCAATATCCACTTCGGCTTCTTCTTCAAAGGTGTCCACATAGCGGGGAATGTTCAGGTTGTAGTCGTTTTCCTGTATTTCTTCGGGGGTGGCTACATAGCTGTATTTGTCTTCCACTACACCAGGCTGTAGCTTGCCTGCTGCAAAATCTCGGTAGGTTTTTACAATGCGTTCAATATCGCTTTCACGCAGCTTGTTTTGGTTTTTGGCACTTTCGTATTGCTTGCTGGCATCAATAAACAACACGTTGTTGCTGCTTTTTTGCTTGTTAAATACCAAAATAGCAGCCGGAATACCTGTGCCAAAAAACAGATTGGCAGGTAAGCCAATCACTGCTTCAAGCAGGTTTTCTTCAATGGTGCGTTGGCGTATGCGGCCTTCGCTGCTGCCACGAAACAATACACCATGCGGCACTACCACACCTGCTTTACCATGTTCGTTCAGCGTTTCTATCATGTGGCTAATAAATGCCCAGTCGCCTTTACTTTTGGGTGGTACACCTCTCCAAAAACGATTGTATTTATCTGTTTCAGGGTCGTAGCTGATGGTGGTCTTGTCGCCTTCCTTGTCTTCTACCTTTCCCCACTTGTCTAGGGAGAAAGGCGGGTTTGCTACAACGGTATCAAATTTCATCAGCGCATCTCCTTCTTTCAGCTTTGGGTTGCGGATGGTATCGCCCCAGCGAATGGTCGCATTGTCAAAACCATGCAAAAACATGTTCATCACCGCCAAAGCCCAGGTACTGCCGTTGGCTTCCTGTCCGTATAAAGAGAAATTATCAGAACCCACTTCCTGACCTGCTTTAATTAACAGCGAAGCAGAACCACAAGTAGGGTCGCAAATACGTGACCCCGGTTTTGATTGTGTTAGCTTCGCCAATAATGTAGATACTTCGCTTGGTGTATAAAACTCGCCAGCCTTCTTACCGGCATCACTTGCAAAGTTTGAAATCAAGTATTCGTAAGCTCCACCTATGATGTCGTTTCCGGCTAAATGCGAAGGACGCAGATTAAGATTTTCTTTATTAAAGTCGAGTAGCAAATTCTTCAGGCGGGTGTTTTTGTCTTTTGGTTCGCCCAGTTTGCTTGTGTTAAAGTCGATGTTCTGGAAAATGCCAGCACCATCTTCGCTGTACAGCTTTTCACGGTTGGCTTCTTCCAAGTCTGTCAATGCAATATTGATGAGTTCGCCAATGTTGGCTTCATTGCGTGAATCGTACAGAAATTTAAAATGGCTATTCTCCGGTACAATAAAGCGTTCGTGTTGCATGGCACGTTTGGCACGTTCTGCATCACCATTATACTTTTTCAAGTAGCCTTCCATTTTATCGTCATGCACATCGCTGAGATATTTTAGGAACAACATGGTAAGCACATAGTCTTTGTAAACGCTTGGGTCTATGCTACCTCTAAAGGTGTCGCAAGCTTTCCAAACTGCATCGTTGATGTCTTTCTGAGTTATTTTATTCATAAGTGATAAGTTTAAAGTGAAAAATGAAAAGTGGGTTTGAGTGAAAAATGAAAAGAAAAGAACGACTAACAGACTTAGTCGAACATTCAGATTTAATTGGCAAGGTGCAATTAAGGCAATTTTTTATTTTTTCACTATTCATTTTTCTCTTGTCATTTAATAGCGTTGATTATTTGTTGTTGAATTTGTTTTTCACGAAGCGTTTCAATTTTCTTCTTCAATGCTTTCTCTTTGTTACGGAGTTTGGTGATTTGTAGAATCGCCTTTTGGGTTTCCAAACTCGGGATGGTCATTTCCAAATTCTCTAATACTTGTTTTGAGATAGAAAGAATAGAAGTGCCGATGGCTTGGCCTTTTAAAAGTATTTGTGTGGTATGGTTATTAAGAAACCAAGCCAAATATTGAGGCAACACTTTTTTGTCAGCTGGTCTAATAACAAAGAAGGAAGTAGAAGCAACGGACGGTTCGTTGTGGTTCTCAAATACGGCAGCAAAATTTTTAGTTCCCTTTGCAGCAAACAGCACATCACCGTCTTTCAGCAGGTGCTTTTGAGAAATGCCCTCAGTCATCAAATCGGGGTGAAGAACCGAGTGCAATTGCCCGTATTCGTCAAAATGCTTGGACTGTAGATACACCAATTCTCCAGTGCCAGCAGGCTTAGCGAAAAGTCCAGTTTGGATGTTTGTAATATCTTTTATTAGCGTTTTCAAATTTATTCCTTTGTAATGACGCTACAAAAGTAGGCAAAGATTTCTAATATCCAAACTTTTTGTGAAAATTATTTTAAGTACAGGTTCTACAAATTTGTTTCATTTACCCGAAATATCATTGGTGCGTAGGGTAAATTGACTATTTTGGCTTTGCAGAAGGATTGGCTTGTGTGCAGGGCAAAACCAAATGTACCAATGTGCGGTTAGGGAAAAGCGAATTAAAAAAAGTGAGGTGGAAAAAAATAAAAAATATAAAAAGGTCGGGCTGTCGGGTGGGCAAAAAGTCCACCGAAAGTCTTGGTTAAATTGCCAGTATATATGTTTGTCCTCTGTGTGAATTTTGGCTGGTCGGTCTTTTTTACGCTTGCCACTAACATTCAGGGCGCGGCGATGTGGCGGTATTTGAAAATCGTCAACCCGTAACTGATGAACGCCCGCTTTCGCTAAGCCCATCTTATGTGTTCGTGCTACTCTGTCAATGCAGCCTGACTTAATCGGTTCTTCATAAAGTTGTTTGAATAATTGATTCACTATTTTAGAACGAAGCATTGTGGTCTTTAAGCGACTTTACATTAGGTTTGGTAAATAATCTTCTCGATATGCTCACTCCTGAGATACTTCTTGACTGTAGTCTTGGATATGCCTGCTTCTCTGGCAATCCGCTTTATAGCATAGCCTTGTTGATGTAATCTGAGAATCTGCTTTAATTGTTCCATCTTTATTGATTTAGCTGCCATACCTCTTTTTGAAGGCAAATGACAGTATAAATCAATCATCAGTTCTTTAAACTATTAGGGGGTCAGTATGTGCCGGAATGTCAGCATTCACAAGCATCTTAGGGGGTCAGCATGTGCCGGAGTGTCAGCCGACTTTGTCCACCTATAGCCCAACTTTTAGGCTTCCTTGGTGGGGTCAGATTCAAACGGAATTGGAGGGTCACTATGCTCCGGAATCTACAGTCGATTGTTTTGAAGTCCACGAGTTGTCGTCAGTGATCACAATGTAATATTTTTTGAGTCCTTGTTGTTAAAAGGTTTTCAGGCCACCGTTTTTGCATTGGAGTTGATTTCCTACTTTTCAATGAATACAAATTGACTCCCCGTGTTGGAGAGCCATCTACGGTCACCAAGTTTTAATTCAGTTTTTTGTTTTGAGGTGTTTTGCCATCGGTTAGTATTGGCTTGTCATCAATATTACGGTCAATTTTCATAAATGGACTTATAATCAAATACCAAAACGTTTGCTTTTTATTGTTGTCAAACTCCTTTAATCCGTAACGGATGGATTTGACCGATAAAAATTTATATGTTCCGAATAGTTTGTCCCAAAAAACAAAAATGTCAGCAAAATTTGAATCTGTGTAATATTGGTTTTGCTCATGATGCACTTTATGGATGTTTGGCGTGATAAACACTTTTCCAAAAAATTTATCTGTCCAGTCAGGTAATTGAATATTGGCATGTTGAGCTACCAAGAAAGGTAAAAG
>JANOMP010000087.1:0-1071 GCA_031420365.1 Cytophagaceae bacterium | reverse complement strand
CAAATGGTTTTGTCGGTAGTGATAATTGGAGGAGGGGGTGGTGGTCCTGTAGTTACAATAATTGAATTGGAAGCTCCTGATGTTCCACAAGTGGTGGTACATGTTGCAGTATATGTTCCTGCTCCTACTTCTTTGGTAGTTCCAGTTCCGCCACCTAACCAATTGATAGTTCCTGTTTCACAGCCTGTTGCTGTTAATATCGCTTTCTCAGTTCCACAAATCTCTGTCTTGTTAGCTGTGATACTTGGAGGTGGGGGTGTTGAACCAGTTGTTATCGTTACTGTATTCGAGTTACTCGATGTTCCACAAATGGTTGTACATGTTGCAGTATATGTTCCTGCTCCCACTTCTTTGGTAGTTCCAGTTCCGCCAATTGACCATGTTATCGTTCCACCTACACAGCCTGTTGCTGTTAATATCGCTTTCTCAGTTCCACAAATTACCGTCTTATTTGTAGTTATAATTGGTGGTGCTGGAGCTGGCGTTGTGGTTATCGTTATCGTATTCGAGTTACCAGATGTTCCACAAATGGTGGTACATGTTGCGGTATATGTTCCTGCTCCCACTTCTTTGGTAGTTCCAGTTCCGCCAATTGACCATGTTATCGTTCCACCTACACAGCCTGTTGCTGCTAATATCGCTTTCTCAGTTCCACAAATTACCGTTTTATTGGCAGTAATAATTGGTGGTAAAGGAGGAATTCCTCTTGTAATGGTTAAAGTATTTGAATTTCCAGATTTACCACATATATTCTCACAGAAAGCACTGTAGGTACCTTCACCAACAATTATACTTAAAGTTACTGCACCAGTGTTCCATTTTAAGGTACCAATCGCACATCCAGTCGTAGTTAGAGTCGCTTTATCAGTTCCACATATAACCAATGGACCTCCAGTAATAACTGGTGGAGTTGGGATGCTCAACTTTTGTATTGATATTTGAGTTGAACTATTGCTTGGTCCACATTTTGTAGTACATGTTGCAGAATAATTACCAGACTCACTTACTTGAGTAGTAGTTCCAATAGCTCCATTACTCCAATTGATTGTTCCTCCTATACAGCCTGAGGCT
>JANOMP010000086.1:0-2386 GCA_031420365.1 Cytophagaceae bacterium | reverse complement strand
CCGGGGCTTTTCTGTAAAATTGCCAATACGGTGCTACCACTACTGGTAATACTATTTTTTACATTTATGACTAAACGATCTATCTTTTGTTCAGCAAAGGGTTTTCTGGCTACTACCGTGACTTGATCAAGCAGATTTGAGCTTGGTTTTAAAGCAATACTTCCAAGGTCGCTATTTGTTTTTGTGATAAATAAGCCTTTCGTATAGGTTTCGAAACCAATATAACTTATTGATAATACGTATTTTCCTGTTTCTACACTTTCCATTAAAAAAATCCCTTCTAGATTTGTTATCGCAACCTTTACAAGGCTGCTGTCAGTTTCATTGAGCAAGAAAACATTGCTGTTTATCAAAGGTTCATTTTGGTCGCTTAACACTTTTCCACTTATCGTTTGGGCTTTTAGTTGAATTGTAATGAAGGCAAAAATTAATGAGATTACTTTTTTTGAATTAGCAATTTGATTAAAAAATTTAGGTATTGAATTATAGAAATTTTTCATGGTTTAGTTTTAATTTAGTATTATATTAATTTAATTGTATAATAAATAATTGGATATTTATTTTCCTATAAACTAGTTTTTAAGCTTTTTTTAATTACTTTATTTTTCTCGATTATTTCTTTTTTTCAAGTTTAGGCACTTCAGAATCAGCATAGGCTGCGGTTTCTTTTAGTTTGGTTTCCTATTCATTTATTTTTTCAACTTTCTTTTTTTGTTTACTTCTTGTATCAAATTAAATTCCAAGAGGTAGAATATTATTTCTTTTTTCCATTTTACTAAAAATTCTATGTCCTTATAAAATGAAAGCTAATTTTAATTTTTAAAAGTCCATACTATTATTTTAATTGCTTACCCTTTTCCTTTCGGCATCGCTTGCCGTATTTCTATTTCTTTTTTCTTTCAATTTTTTATTGCCTAAATTTTGACTAAAGGTAATTTTAAATAACCTTCTTTGCATATTTAGGTTTATATATGCTTGATATCCAAGAATATCTGAATTGTTTTCAAAGTTAAATTTCATGGTGGAGAAAATGTCATCTACTCCCAACTTTAGATTCGAGTTACTTTTAGGAAATTTAAACTGAGTTCCGAAATTTAGCTGACCAAATGGCTTTAAAACTGCAATACCAAATAGTCCTTTTGATTGATAGAATCCAGAAAGCTCCATATTGATATTTTTTGATAAAGTAAAATTATGAAAACCTGATAAATTATAATTGAAGATTTTAATGGAGGTTTCGGGTTTAATATAATCTGCCACAGCATGGCTCCAAGAGCTGTTTATGTTCAATTGGCTATTCCACCAATTAGTAATCTTCACTGGAATAGCAAAGGTGGCAAACAAAGATTCTGTGAATTTAAGGTTTTCTGCTGTATTATATTGTTTGTTAGTAACGGGGTCAATTTTAAATTGAAAAGCTCCAATGGTATAATTTTCACGTGAGTAATTTAAAGAAAAGTTATACATTTTTAATGCGTAACTAACACTCGCATTATTTGCTATGGCAGGTTGTAGGGCAGAATTACCCGATATAAAAGTATTAGGGTCCGCAAAAATAAGGAAAGGGGCTAAGTCATTGAAGGCGGGTCTGTTAATTCGTCTATTGTAACTCATATTTATGGTCTTGCTTTCATTAATTTTATGACTCCAATAGGTAGTTGGGAACAAATATCCATATTTTCTATCTACAATATTTGCTTGTTTTTCTGAGCCCAAATTACTCGTAGTATATTCGTATCGCAATCCTGCCTTGATGGTGTTTTTAGGATTGGCATTGATGGTAAAGGAACTATATGCAGCAGCTACGCTTTCATTTAATTTATAATTAGCGGTAAATTCTTGATCGGGTTTCCAGACGTTTTGAATCAATTGCTCTACTAATACATCATTTGAGAATTTAGAGATTACTGTTTTTACTCCCATCTCAAAAGCCGTCTTTGTATTTAATTTTTTGTTATAATCTAATTGAACAGGGAAAATATTTATGAGGGTCTTTTTTGAACTTCCAATGTATTCTTCTTTAATAAACGCTCCGTTTTTAGAATATTTGTTGACATATTTAGTAGGGTTATAGTTGTCGTATTTTAGAAAATCAATATTGAAAGTTAACTCACCATTATTTTTTAAGGTGTGCTGTAGATTAAAATTTATCATTCCGTGTTTCCATTTATTAATTTCTGTATTGTCAATGGCTATGCGGGAGTCTTCTATTTTATTGAAAGAGGAAATTGAAGTATTGAATGCATCCATTTTCCATAAGTTTTCATAAGCCGAAATCAACAAACCCATAGTGGTTCTTTTTCCAATTTGGTAATCTACTCCAATTCTTAGGTTATTTGTACTTCGAACTGGGTCGCGTCGTGAATTGATTACCGTTGCTTTAGAT
>JANOMP010000085.1:0-7817 GCA_031420365.1 Cytophagaceae bacterium | reverse complement strand
GGTGGGCGCCCGCCTGCTCCTTTGGCTAATTTGGAAAGAGACAACTTCAGGGTGGCCCTAAATATCTCAAAATTTATGCCTTGAGATAGCCTGTGAAGGGGATCACCTAAACTAATCAATTTTTCGATCCGGATATCCGCATCGAAAAAACTAAAATCCCGATGTTTTTTGAATTTTTTCATACGTAAATATACGAATTATATAGCTGATATACAGATAATTATAAATTTATTTATTGCAATTGTTAGTTTTTAGAGATGCCCTTAAGAGAATTCTGTCACTTATGAAGATTTTATAGATAGAAAAATTGTATTAATTGCAGATGAGGCACATCATTTGAGTTCTGCAACAAAAAGCAATCAAAAAGTCATAGATCAGATTATCCCTACTTAGGAAAATACCATAGACAAAATATTAATTCAAAATTTTGACAACATACTTTTAGAATTTACCGCTACACTTGACTATGATAATGCTGAAATTTTAAAAAAGTATCAAGACAAAGTAATATTCAAATACGACCTTGCTCAATTCAGAATTGACAAATATTCTAAAGAAATAAATCTTGTAAGGTCTTTGTATGACGAACAAGAACGCATCATACAAGCATTGATTTTAAATTTATACCGTCAAGAGTTGGCAACAGCCAACAATATCAATTTTAAACCAGTAATACTATTCAAGGCAAAAAAAACAATCAAAGAATCCGAACAAAATAAAGTAAACTTTCATAACCTTATTGCTTTAATGTCAGCCCAATTAGTTGACCAAATAAGAAATACAGCAACAGTTTCGGTAGTTCAAAAAGCTTTCAATTTCTTTGATTCAATAAATATTTCATCAGCCGAAATTTCGAGAAGAATAAAATCGAATTTCCGTTTTGAAAATTGTATCAGTGCAAACAATGATGATGAAGCAGAGAAAAATCAATTGCTCTTAAACACATTAGAAGATGAAAACAATCCAATCCGTGCCGTTTTTGCCGTTCAAAAATTAAATGAAGGCTGGGACGTGTTGAATTTGTTTGATATTGTTCGTTTATATGAAGGTCAAAACACTGGAGGAATAAATACAACCGTTGGTGAAACAACACTTTCAGAAGCTCAGTTAATTGGACGAGGTGCAAGATATTTTCCTTTTGCATTGGAAGAAGGGCAGGACAAATACACAAGAAAATATGATAACGACCAAGCCAATGATTTAAAAATATTGGAAGAACTTTATTATCATACAAAAGAAGACAGTCGATATATTTCTGAATTAAAAAAAGCCCCTGTTGAATCTGGGATTTATGAAGACGAAGATAAGTTGGTAACAAAACAACTTACGCTAAAATTAGACTTTAAGGAAACTGAATTTTACAAAACTGGTCAAGTTGTATTCAATAAAAAAGTTGAGAAAAGCTACAACAACGTAAAATCGTTTGCCGATTTCGGAGTTTCCAAACGAAACTTTGCTCATACTCTATCCTCGGGAATTGGCAGAGTGTCGAGCGTTTTCAATACAGAAGAAGAAACTACTACCGACAAAATAGAAAGTAAAGACATCAAACTTTCCGCTATTCCAAAACACATTGTTCGCTTTGCTTTGGCACAAAATCCATTCTTCTACTTCGACAGTTTAGAAAGGTATTTCCCAAATGTAGGTTCGCTAACTAATTTTATTGACATCACAGACTATTTAGGAAGTTTGGAAATTATTTTTAATGGTTCAAAGGCAAGGCTTGTAGATATAACAAACAATGATTATTTACTTTCTATTCAAGGACTTTTACAAAATATTGAATCGGAAATAAAATCGAACTTGACCGAGTTTGAAGGTTCGGTCTACATCAAAGAATATGTTCACAGGGTTTTCAAAGACAAGGAAATCAAAGTTTACAAAGACAGCGAAAGAGCAGACGGACAAGAGGTGCTTGTAGCAAATGAACCTTGGTATGTTTACAATGCAAACTACGGAACAAGTGAGGAAAAATCTTTTATTTCAATGTTCGCCATACGCTTTGAAAGTTTAGGGCAAAAGTTCAAAGACATTTATTTAATCCGTAACGAAAGAGAAATTAAAATCATCGACAAACTCGGCAGAGCATTTGAGCCTTACTTTATTTTATTCTGCAAACAGAAAAAAGATAAGGAACTGACTTATCAAGTTTTCATCGAGCCTAAGGGTGCTCACTTAGTTGCTCACGACAAGTGGAAGGAGGACTTTCTGAAAGAAATAAGAAAAGAAGAAAAGACAATAAAAATTCATACCGATGCGTATGTAATTACTGGTGTGCCATTCTACAACTATGCAAACGAAAACGAATTTAAGAAAACATTGGAGGAGACATTGAAAATATAAGCCAACGCTTTTGGTAGCACATTTGCACTTTTTGCCGACACACAAAGCCAAACAAAAAAATGCAAAAGAGCTACCAAGCCAACTCACCAAGACAGACCAAAATCAAATCAACACCAAACAGCTCAACTCTGGCATCTCACTTTGAGCTGGAATGAGTGGCTCACTTTCACCGGAATATGAGCTTAGAAAAGGCTTAGCGCAAAAAGATTTGTTAATGCTATAAAAAAATATTTTTTTATAAAATATATTTTTAACTTGCGATATGAAAGTGGAGTTCAGAGACCACTAAAATAAACGAAGCGGAACCGAAAAGCTTTATGAGTAGGATATATTTTAAATAATTTATTGAATGAAAAGGAAGATTATTGTTACTGTTCTATTTGCTCTAGCAATTAAATTTAATGTTATTGCGGCAGAAAAAGTGGAGAATGAAAAGAAAACAGCTGAGTCGGTTTTTGCCATTGCAAAACAGATGGAAATTTTTGACGCAGATGTATTAAAGGCAGAGATGAAAGGTTTGTCTATGTCTGAAAGAGCTAAACTAGTAAAGTTGGCCATTAAGGATGCTAAAGCTGAACAAAAAGCAAATGTAGCTGGCAAGCCAGGAGCTGGATTATACATATTAGCAATTTTGATACCACCAATTGCTGTAGGGATTCATACAGGATGGAAAAAACCAACCCTTTTCAATTTACTTTGGACATTCCTTTTTGGTGTACCTGGTATTATTCATGCTTTCATTGTTTTAGGAAGATAAAATAATTCTAAAAAGTCACCTATTTTTGATACAAAGATTTCAGTTTTTGAAATTCTTCAATCATTAGTAGGTGATTTTTATTTTTGTAAGATTCAAAACATTAATAATTTAATCCCTATACTTTTTAAAGGATTCATCAATATCTAATATTTTTGAAAATTTATCTTGTAATTTTCTTTTAGACTAAAAACAGGTTATTTTTTTAATTATTATTCCATTTAACTTTTAAACGTTAGATTTGAATGTGGATGTATAAAAATAAGTACTCAAATTTTAATATTTTAAAATGAAACTAGCTTACTTTTTTATTGCAATATTTTTTCCACCATTTACCGATTTAAATATTTTAAAAACCCACAAAGATCAACCCAACATTGTCTGGATAGTATGTGAAGATATGTCTCCACATTTAGGTAGCTATGGCGAAAAAGTAGCCAAAACCCCCAATTTGGATCAACTGGCTAAAGAAGGTGTTCGATATACCAATGTATTTACTACTGCAGGAGTTTGTGCTCCAAGTCGAAACGCCATCATAACTGGTCGTTATCAAACTTCGAATGGAGGTCATAACATGCGAACGCTTGGAATGTCTGCCAATGCTATAGATGCTTATCCGAAAGGATTTAAATCTTATTCTGCGGTATTACCTGAAAATGTTTTAGGATATCCTCAATACCTTAGACAAGCGGGTTATTATTGCAGCAATAATGCCAAGGAAGACTACCAATTTGTAGGGCCTCTTACTATGTGGGACGAAAGCAATAAAAAAGCTCATTGGAGAAATAGGAAAGACAAAAATCAACCTTTTTTCTCTGTTTTTAATATAGAAGTTACCCATGAATCGCAAGTATGGTCTAGAGCTAGAGAACCACTTTTGGTCAATCCAAAAGATGTGGAAGTGCCTCCCTATTATCCGGATGATAGCATAAGTAGAAAAGTAATTGCTCGTTTTTTAACTAATGTAATGGTAATGGATAAACAGGTTGGAGATATTATAAACCAACTTAAATCAGATAACTTATATGACAACACTATTATTTTCTTTTATAGCGACCATGGCGATGGGCTTCCGTATGTTAAAAGAGAACTACATCACAGGGGTTTACAAATTCCGCTAATTATTAAAGCTCCATTTTTAAAGGCTGCAACCACCAATAATCAACTTATTAGTGCAATAGATTTTGCCCCTACTCTGTTGTCTTTGGCTGGATTTTCGATTCCCTCTACCATGCAAGGACAAGCGTTTTTGGGGAATAAAAAAGTGATTAAAGCCCGAAAGTATATTTATGCTGCTCGTGACCGTATGGACTCCGAAATAGACCGAGTACGGTCTGTTAGCGATGGGCGATTCAATTATCTTAAGTATTATATGCCCGAAAGACCCTTTTATCAAAATATCAGGTATCGTCTCCAAAATCCTTTAATGCCACATTTGCTAAAACTTAGAGACGAAGGAAAACTCAATGCCGCTCAAATGGATTGGTTTAGGCCTACCAAACCAGAAGAGGAGCTTTTTGATACACAAACCGATCCTTTTGAATTAAATAATTTAGCGAAAGACCCAAAGTTTGCTTTGAAACTAAAAGAATTACGAGCAGCTCATAAAAAATGGCTGCTAGACTATAAAGATTTTGGGGGAATGATTGAAATGGATATGGTAAAACAGTGGTGGAATGGGAATGAAAGCCCACCAAAAACAGCCGAGCCAATTATAAATACAAAAAATGGCGAAGTGACAATAACTACTGATACAAAAGGAGCATCTTTGGGCTATCGGAAATCTGCAAAAGACTCTTGGTCTATATATCAAAAACCATTTGATGTAAAAAAAGGGGATTCATTGTACGTTTTTGCTCACAGGATTGGATATATTAAATCAGAAAAATTATTTATTAAGTAATATGAAACATAGTCTAGTATTTTTATTTTTATTTGTATGCAGCTGTAAAGCACAAGATAAAGGGACGATAATTGTGCCCCCAAGTCAAACAATTTCTTATTTAAAAGACGTATTAAAGTTTAAATTCGGAGCATCAGTAAACCCAACTTTATTGACCGGAAACATTGCTTACAGGAATTTGTTCGACAATGAATTTCAAAGTGTTACGGCAGAGAACATGATGAAAATGGGGCAAATACATCCAGAAAAAGATAGATTCGATTGGATAAAAGCGGATATAATAGTTGATGCGGCTCAAAAGAACAAACAACGGATTCACGGACATACTTTAATATGGCATTCAAATATACCAACTTGGCTCTTAAATTTCCAAGGAGACCAAAAATCATGGGAAACTGTCATTAAAACACATATCCAAACAGTAGTTCAATATTACAAAGGGAAAGTGGATAGCTGGGATGTGGTAAATGAAGCCTTTAACGATAATGGCACTTTAAGAAGCAGCCTATTTAAAGAAAAATTAGGAGATGATTACCTCGCAAAATGTTTTACTTGGGCCAGAGAAGCCGATCCAAATGTGCTACTTTTTTATAATGATTATGGGCAAGAATATGCCCCTGCAAAACTTCAAGCAATTTTAAACTTAGTAGTTGATTTAAAAAAAAGAAATATACCTATTGACGGAATTGGGCTTCAAATGCATATAAATATTAATTCATCTGAAACTGGTATAGCTTCAGCTATTCAAAAATCAGCTGAAACAGGCTTATTGGTTCACCTCTCGGAACTGGACGTTGCGGTAAACCCCTCAGTAAATGAAAACTTTGTATATGACGATCAAGCAAAGTTAAAGCAAAGTAATAAATTCATTTATGTATTTAACACGTTTAGAAAAATACCAACTGGCCAACAATTTGGTATAACCACATGGAATATTGGTGATACGGATACTTGGTTACGTCCTTTTAAAAAAACACAGAAAGAATTTCCAATGCTATTTGATGAAAATTATAAACGAAAAGCCATATATGAAGGTCTTTATAAAGCTGTTCAATTATAAATATAAATAGTATTTATATTGAATAAAGCTATTAAACAAAAAAAAGCAAATTCTATGTTTGATAAAATGATTCTTAAAAAAGCAATTGTTCTCATTAAAATTTATGTTTTATCCGTATTAATATTTTCATGTAGTTTAGAAAACATAGACCCTGATGATCAATTCATCGATACAAATGGCATTCAAAACCCAAGCCAAGGAATGGGTTTTGGTGTTTATGCTCCTACTCCATTAGGCAAAATATCGGCATCTCCCCAAACTTTTGGAATTAGAAACGACAGAAAGTTAAGCGAATATGAAACAATAGCAACCAATGTTTCTCCTTATAACATCGATGATTTTCCAGATTTCAAATCTGTTGTTTTTATACAAGTAACAGAACGAAAAGATATTTTTATGGGTTCAGGTGTTTTGGTACATCCTAAATGGATATTAACCGCTGCCCATAACTTCATTTTACCGGAAGAATCAAAAATACTTCCTGCATTACCTAAAATTCGAATTTTAGTTGGCAACGACCCCAATAAGCCCATAAAAACTTTAAGCGTAGCTGAAATTATAGTGCACCCACATTGGATAAACTCTGATGGTGGATTTGAGAAAGGAACCGACTTGGCACTGGTAAGATTATCAGAAGCAATTACAGATATTAAACCTTCTGCAATAAATTATGACATTACAGGTGAAAAAGACAAATCGTTTACTTGGGCGTGTGGATTTGGAGATTATTCACAACAAGCGGGTCAAAATAAAGACGATTTTTCAAAAAAGCACGCTATGGTTAATGTGCTAGACCGAATTACAAATGATCTTAAGACCATTGTAAATGGCAAAAGCTATAACGGTGGACTTTTAGCATTTGACTTTGATGCACCTGATGGCAAATACAATACCTTAGGCGATAACATAGTAAATGACCAAGAAAAAGAATTAGGCAAAGGTAACAGTGCTCCAGAAGCTTTAGAAATGGAAGGTAGTACTGTAAGTGGTGATAGCGGCGGCCCTATTTTTATAAAAATACAGGGAGTATGGACAGTCTGTGGTGTTCTTCATGGAGGCATTGACAACGTTGCTGCTGGATTAAAAGATAGTTCTTTTGGAGATATAAGTGTTTATTGTAGAACAGCTTCGGCAAAAGACTGGTTACAATCGGTAATCAAATAATTTATTTAATTGTCCTTGAGAAGATTTGTAAATGTGGCAAAGTTTGAACAGCAATGCCAACAAAAAGCATACTGATTATCGAGGGTACACTAAAGATTTTTGAGCCGCAAAGTATAATCACAGCTAAGCCAAACCATGCTAATAAACTAAATGGCAATGCTTTAATAAAAAGTTGTTTCCATCCTGCCCAGCTTTTTTCAATCTTAAGATTATGTAGAATTACATCGAAAGAAAGTATAGAATGCCAAAGACCAAAGTAGAAAGCAAAGCTAAACTAGGGTCTCCTTGAAGTTTTTAAATTTTTAGTAAATCTCGGAATTTTCCATATTTCAGGCTCAAAATATTTTTTATATTTTCTACTGGAGGATTTCAACTTCTAGGAATAATCCTATTTTTTTAGGTTTTTTTTGGTTTTTAGTTTGGATCGGACGGTCTTTTCCCATGGGCGATATTTTTTTTCTAATTTAAGCGGCTATTGGGGCGGCCAGAAGCTTTTGTTTTTCGGTTTGGAGTTTTTTATCTCTCTGCCCGGCTATTTTTACAACGTTACTCGTTATGATGCCGAAGTATAGCCATACCAGCTCATTGCCTTT
>JANOMP010000084.1:0-10533 GCA_031420365.1 Cytophagaceae bacterium | reverse complement strand
TATCGGAGAATATACTTCATGAGTTATTTAGCCATCGGCAGGCTCTCATCCCTTCACTTTTTTTATCAAATTAAAGTAAAAAATTATTGATTAAAACCATTAATTTTGAAATACTAATTTAGCAATGCAAACATAGGAGCTATCGGGATTACATTAAACAAGTGCATAAGGTTGGTTATGCAAAGTGTAAAATGTTGGACAATGCTGCGTAGTTATTTTTTCAGAAACATTCTTAGAAAACCGTACGTATTGCCCTCAAAACTTTTTCCACGCAAAGTATGGAAACTGCCAAATGTAATGTCTCAAAGTGAGGTAGAGCAACTATTTGAGCAAACAACCGACTTAAAACAGCATCTGGTGGTGAGTTTGCTTTATGACACCGGCATACAGCTCAGAGAACTTCAGCAATTGGAGCTTACAGATATTGAGCGGTCGGAGAATCGCATAAAAAGGCCTTGCCTGTCCTGTATTTCATTTTTTTTTTGTCGTTGGCATGAGTGACGGGTGTTTTTAATTTTTTATTTAAAGCGTTGGAAAAAAAAATGAAATTCTTTCTTGGGTGGCAAAAGTGGAAGCTCTTTTGCAATTTTTGGTCGTGCGTTGGCTTGTGTTAATTGCAAATGTGCTTACACCTGTGCAATGGTTATCAATGTTCATGTCTTTGTCCCGTACCGCTTTTCAAAATAAATTCACTGCTGATTAAGTATGCTCCTGATGTAACAATGATTTCTCCCTCTTTTATTCCCGAAAGTATTTCTATAAGGTATTTATTTTCTGTGCCTGTCTCTACCATCCTTTGTTCAAAGGTGTTTTCATCAACTTTAATCCAAACTGTTTTCATTTTTTCTAAAAGGACTGTTGACTTTGGCACTGCTAAAACTGGTTTTGAATTTTTTTTCGGACTTACATTTACATATACCATCATGCCAGGGATGAGTTTGTTTTTTGGATTGTCAACTCTTATGCGGAGCAATTGGATTTTGCGACCTTCCTCTATTGTCGGATTAATAAAAGCAAGGCGACCAATGTAAACTTCATCGGTTGATGATGTTGAATAAATCTGAAATGAATTGTTGTCGTTTATTTTTTCATTGGAATAAACTTGTGCTTCTATCCAAACCTGTTTCAGCCCCGAAATTTTTATGAGAGTCGTTCCTTCTTCAACATACATTCCTTCTTTTATCAGCACTTCGATAACATATCCTTTTGCCTGAGAAAAGAAAGTTATTTGAGGTGATGCCGTTTTATTTTTCTCTAATTCCGAAATTTGATTTTCAGTCAGCCCCCATAATAAAAGTTTATTTCTGGAAGCAACAATCATATCATTCAAAAATTTGTTGACAGTATTTTCTTTTCCCATCTTCCATGATAAAGTGAGAAATTCTTTTTCGTCTGCAAATAGTTCTTCACTGTAAATACTGTAAACAGGATTTCCTTTTCGCAGATACTCTCCTGAAGTTTTAATGTAGAGTTTATCAATTCTTCCTTTTACCCTACTGCTGATGGTTGTTACCTGTGCTTCATCAATGGCAACTGTTCCAAGAATTGTTGAAGCGGGAATAATAGTTTTATACTTAACCGTATCGGTTTCAATTCCCGCTAATGTTTGCTGCCGTTTGTCAAGAGTGATAAAATTGCCTTTGTGCCCTTCATGGGTTTTTGCTTTTTGTTCAACTTTAATAAGTGCCATGCCGCAAATTGGGCAAGCACCGGGGGAATTGCTCTTAACACTCGGATGCATGGTACAAGTATAATATTCACTGTTTTTAAGTTCTGTATTATTTTCGTGCTTGTTCTTACAGCTACCGAACATGAGAGCAATAGAAATAAAAAGGAAGATAATTTTCTGCTTCATGTTAGTTTTCGTTTAAAAAAGTTTCACTGTCTATTAAGTAACCTGCGTTTTCAGCTACTTCCTGATTAGCTGAAAGTCCACTGATAATGGTTGTCAGACCATTAGTTACCGAACCTGTTGTTACTTTCTGTAATTTAAAAATTCCCTTGCCGTTTTGGGTTGCTCCGGTTTTTAACCATACGAAAGAATTTAATCCAGTGCGAAATACTGCCGAAGCAGGGATTTGAAAACTGCCTTTTGTTTTAAAGAGAATTTCAGCCGTTACCAAAGAATTTATTTTTAGTTCTGCTTTAGTATTTGGTAACGCAATTCTTATCCTGATAAATCGTTGTTGGGTTTCTTCAAAAGTTTGTTCTACCAATGCGATTTTACCTGTTAATTGTTTATCGGGTATTAGTTCCGAAATAATTTTTACCTGACTGTTTTCATTAATAGCTGTCTGAAATTCAGGAGAAACGGAAACGATTGCCCAAACATTTTGCAAGTCGTTTACACTGAAAAGCGTTTCGCCTTTGTTGATATATATACCTTCACGAATTTGAGAATTAGCAGAACCGAAAGTTTTTCCTGAATTGTTTTTTGCTGTCATGCTCATATTATTCATAGATGTTTTCTTTGTCAATTCATCACCTGTATTACTTTTTGCTTCGGTGTTGAAAATAACATAACCGTCAGCAGGACTGTAAATCGTAACTGTTTGAGTGAATGTTTTATTTTTCTCCAGTTGCGAAATCTGATTTTCGGTAATGCCCAAAAGTTTAAGTTTTTCTCTTGATTGTTCTACAAGTGCTTGCTCTTTCCCTAAGTTCAAAAGGAATAAATGTTCTTCTTGAAAAGTATTTAATTCGGAACTATACAGTTCTAAAAGTTTGTCGCCATTTTTTACATATTGAAAATCATATTTCACATAAATCTTTTCAATTCTACCGCCAAATCTTGCAGAAATATTTTCGGTTCTATTTCTGTCAAATGCAATATATCCTTGTGCTTTCAGGGTTTGTATTTCGCTTTGTGCCGATAATTTTATTGTTGCCTGTCTTGACAAAACTTGTTTGTTAGGAGAAATAATCAGTTGTTTAATATTTTCTTCATCGGGCAAGTTATTGTGCTCCTGATGAGGGTTGTGTTCTGTTTCAGCATTGTTGCATTGCGGAAATAGAAGTGCCGATAATAACAATACCGGAAGCAGAATATTACCGGATTTCTTTTTCGTATTCATATTCAGCTTCTAATTTTAATATGTTGAATAATTTGTCATACATCTCCGTTTTTTTCATCAGGAACATTTCCCACGCATCGAGCAACACGAAAAAATCTCCAGTGTTTTGTTTGTATGCAAGCAAATTGGCTTGCAGATTATTTTCAAAAGCTGGAATAATTTCTTTCCTGTAATTTTCATACTGCCCAGTTTCATAGTTGAGCATGATAAGTTTTTCAGCAAGCATTTTTTTTGCCATTAGTTCCATTGTTTGTTTTTCCTGTTCCATTGCCTGAATTTGAAAACCCACAGATTTTGTTTCTGAACTATACATTTTTGATGACCAGGACACAATTGGAATTGTCATCATACCCATTACTGACCATTGGTTTGGCATACCAAACATTTGTGCGTGTTCTGCACGAACACCAAAATCAGGACGGTTGCCTATTTTCATTACTTTTTGTTCTAATTGCATTGACTGAATGTATTTTGTCATGGCAGTAATATCGCTGCGGTTTGAAATGTTGCGTGTGTCGTTTGTTGTATAAGAATATTTCTGTGGCTCAATCAATGTATCAATTTTAAATGTTGTATTCACATCACGAACCATCAGGATATTCAAACCGATATTGCTTTCAGCTATTATTCCCAAAAGCATGTATTGCATGTTTTTTAATTCAGCCAACTTTGCTTTTGCCTTGTAAATGGTTTGCAGTTGTGATTGGTTGCTGCTGAATTTTGCTTCTGCTGTGGTGAGCAACAGTTTTAATACTTCTTCGCTTTCAGTTATGATTTTTTGCTTCTGTTCATTTACAAATCGGTTGAAGTATAAAATCTTTGCTTCCCTTCGTAATTTATTTTTGGTCCAGTCGCTTTTACTGTTTTCTATTTCAGAAAGCGAATTGAGATAATTTTTTTTAGCTTTCAGTTTGCTTTGGTTGGGTATCATTTGCTCTAATGAAAATGCAATACCCGCCTGATTCATGGGGTCGTTTTTTTCTTTCAGCATCATCAGTTGGTAAGGAAAACGCATTACTCCTGTTGAAAAAGTTGGTGGCATCCAAGATTTTGCTCCTTCTGTTTTGGCTTGCAGTGCCTTAATGTTGAATTGGTATTGAATGATGGAAGGGTAATTTGTTTCTACCTGTTGCAAAAGTTTTTGCAATGAAATGTAAAAGGTGTCCTGTGCATGAATATGCATCAGAGTAAAGCACAATATTGAAATGACTAAAAATATTTTTTTCATTTTATTAATCTTTTATTTCTAAATACTCCACCTTACCATGATTTCTTATTTCTCTTTCTTTTACCATTTGATAAACTACAGGCAAAACGATTAACACGAAAAGGGTAGAAGTTATTAACCCGAAAACAAAAGGTATTGCAATCGGTTTCATCACATCGCTACCCACGCCTGTAGCTAAAAGAATAGGCATCAATCCAATCATATCTGCCATTACGGTCATTAGTTTAGGACGGACACGCATCACCGCACCTGAAAAAATTGCTGACTGAACTTCTTCCTGTAAAAGTTCAGCAGTTTTCTTTTTTTCTACCGCATCATGTATCGCTTCATTCATGTAAACAATCATCAACACTCCTGTTTCTACAGCTATTCCAAACAAGGCAATAAAACCTACAGCAACAGCCACAGAAAAATTTACATTGAAAAAATACATAGAATACACACCACCGATAAGAGCAATGGGAATGCTTGAAAGCACAATGAGCATTTCTTTTGCAGAACGAAAAGTGAAATACAAAACAAACGCAATGATGAGCAGTGTGATTGGAATAATTATTTTCAAACGCTTTTCAGCACGAACTTTATTTTCATATTGTCCGCTCCAGTTGATGAAATATCCTTTTGGAAGATTTTTAAAATCATTGTCAATTTTTGCTTTGGCATCTTTCACCACGCTGCCCATGTCCCTGCCCCTTACATTAAACAGAACCGTTCCTCTTAGCATGGCGTTTTCAGAACTAATCATGGGCGGACCTTCTGAAATTTTTAAATCTGCAACTGCGGATAATGGAATAACTCCATAGTTTGGAGTTGGTAAGGGTGTCCGTTTTATTTCTTCAATATCACTTCTGAAATCCTGAGCCAAACGCATGGCAATGCTGAAACGCTGCCTACCCTCAACGGTATTGGTCAAAGGCATTCCACCCAATGCCATTTCAATGAGCATGTTCACTTCTTCAATTGACAAATTGTAACGGGCAATTTCTTCGCGTTTAATTTTTATCTCAAGGTATTTACCTCCGGTAAGCTGCTCCACATATAGGTCTGCAAGTCCTTCAATTCCTTGTAACGATTTTTCAATTTGCCTTGAAATGCTATAAATAGTATCAAGCTGTTGTCCGTAAATTTTTATTCCAATATCAGTTCTCACACCTGTTGAAAGCATATTGATACGATTAATGATGGGTTGTGTCCATCCGTTAGTAACACCCGGTATCTGCACTTTTTCATTCAGTTCGGAAATCAGTTTTTCAGTAGTCATGTCTTTTCTCCATTCCGATTTTGGTTTCAGAACAATGATGCTTTCAATCATGCTCATGGGTGCATTGTCGGTGGCAGTATAGGCACGACCTGCTTTGCCCAATACATTTTCTACTTCGGGAAAACTTTTAATTATTTTATCCTGAACTTGTAAAATGCGTTTGATTTCATTGTTTGAAACATCAGGAAGTGTAACAGGCATGAATAGAAGTGAACCTTCATCCAAAGGCGGCATAAACTCTGAACCCAACCGTAATACAAAAGGAATACTTCCTAAAACTATAAGAACTGCAATGGCGATCACTGTTTTTTTCCAACGCTGACAAAGGCGTAAAACAGGGCTGTATATTTTAATGAAAAAATTAGCAATTGGATTTCTGCTTTCAGGAATTAGTTTTCCCTTCATCAGTGAACGCAACAGCATGGGAACAATAAATAATGCTACGATAACAGAGCCAATCAAGGTAAAGGTTTTTGTCCATACCAATGGCGAAAACAATTTCTTTTCCTGACCTTCCAAAAAAAGTATAGGAGCAAATGAAATGAGTGTAACCAAAATGGAAAAGAAAACGGCTCTGCCAATTGTGCGTGATGAACGCTCAATGATTTTGATGCGTTCTTCTTCACTTAACTCTTTTGTATTTCCTATTCTTTGCTTTTTCATTATTCGTCTGTTTTTAAAACCGCCTTTACCAAACTTTTATAGGCATTTTCTGTCATTACAATTCCGGCATCAACTAAATCGCCAATGGCAAGAGCAATGCCACCTAGTGACATGATGTTGAGTGATATACCAAATAGTTTAACCATCATAAATCCAATTAATACTGATAAGGGAATGGTAATAATAGCCACTACTGCACTTCGCACATGAAAAAGAAAAAGTAATACAATAAGAGAAACAACAATAATTTCTTCAATCAGTGCTTCTTTAAGCGTTGCAATGGCAGCTTCAATTAGGTTGCTGCGGTCGTAAGCAATTTTTATTTTTACACCTGGAGGTAATCCTTTTTCTACTTCGCCCATTCGTTCTTTCACTCTGTCAATTACTTCTTTTGCGTTTTCACCATAGCGAGCCACTACAACTCCTCCCACTACTTCACCTTCTCCGTTTTCATCCACAATACCTAAACGGATGTCGCTGCTCATTTGCACATCAGCAACATCTTTCATCTTTATGGGAATAGATTTATATGCACCCACCGAAATTTCTTCAATGTCTTTTATATCTTTTATGTAGCCCAATCCCTTTATCATATAGGCCATGCGGTTCATTTCATAAGTACTGCCGCCCACATCACGGTTGTTTGCTTTCAATGCGTTTGCCACATCCATAGCTGTTACATTGTAGTAAACCAATTTGTGAGGATTGATACTTACCTGATATTGTTTTTGAAATCCGCCAAACGATGCCACTTCACTAACGCCCTGTACATTTTGCAAAGCAAATTTTACATACCAGTCTTGAACTGCGCGTAACTCTCCTAAATCGTAACCATCGCCTTGAAGTGTATACCAAAATACATGTCCAACGCCAGTTCCATCTGGGCCAAGTGTTGGAGTTACGCCCTGCGGTAATGCTTGTTGTGCAAAATTTAGTCGCTCCAATACACGGGTTCTTGCCCAATATATTTCTGCATCGTCATTGAAAATGATGAAAATGAAACTCATTCCGAACATAGAAGCGGCACGAATGGATTTTACATTTGGAATGCCTTGTAAATTAGAAACCAAAGGATAGGTAATCTGGTCTTCCATGATTTGCGGGTTTCGTCCCATCCATTCGGTGTATACGATTACCTGATTTTCGGAGAGGTCTGGAATAGCGTCAACTGGAGTAGTCATGACGGACCAAACTCCTCCCACGATAATCAGCAAAATGCCAATCCATACAAAGAAGCGGTTATGCGTTGACCATGAAATTATTTTTTCTATCATGCTAATTTTGTTTGATTATTTATTTTTTTTTTATTCAAACCATGTCCACAGTCCACCTAAACCATCTACAATTCCAAATGATAAAAAATACCAGTCCGCTTTGCCTGTTACTATTAGATATGTAACAACTAACGGAGCACCAAATCGGGTATGTGTAGTGTATAAGGCAAATTGAATATTGCCCGATAAAGCCGAACGGATATAATAATATCCTGAACACATCAGCACAAAACCAAGCAAATTTAACCAAGGTTCACCCAAAACGGGAAGATTATATATTGGCAAAACCATGTTTGGGAAAAATAACAATATTATTCCCATTAGTAGGGAATATAAACCAAAAACTATAACGCTTTTACTTGCTCTATTCATTGTCAAAATTATTTTTATTGCCTCAATAAATTCTCGAAGTTCTTAATAAATATCGTTTCATAAACTGATAGTTATCAATGCGGTTAATGATATTGGTCATATCTACTAACTGCTGCTCTGAACAGAGGGTAGGTATAGCCGATCGTCCAGTCGCGAAAGTATGTCTGAGTGTATGTGGGCTTGCTCCTGTTTTTAATGCTTCTTGTGGATAATCTCCATTGTTATACCTACCACCTTTAACCACCAAATAAGGTGGATTCCCAATCACCACATCAAAGCCAATAAAATCACCTTCATCATTTAATATTTCAGGAAATTCAAAACGCCATTCAAAAGCATTTTCAAATATTTTGTTTGTTTCAATATCGTCTTTTTCTGTCTCTAGTTTTTTAAATTTAGCTGTTGCTTTTTCTAAATCTTTAAACAATTGCTTGTTTACTTTATCTCCCCAGTTTTTTTGAGTATTTATTTCAGTAGCGATATTGTCTATCTTACCTCTTGCTGCTGCAATTTTCTTTTTAAATGGGTTATCTATTTCACTTCTAAAATCCAATTTAATGGCGGCAATCAGTCTTTCCATTTCTCTTTTCTGTTCCTTGCATTCAGCGTTTCGGTAAGTGTCAACAGCTATGCGGTAAATGTCAATTGTCCATTTGCTTTTTTTAAGTGCCTGGCTCAAATCAGCATCAATGGCAAAACGGCTAACTAATGAGTTTCCACATTTTATATTGATGTCAATATTCGGAAGTGTTTCTAATTCTGTTGCGTTTTTGTAATAAGCGGTCCTCAATAACTCAATCCACAAACGCAAACGGCAAATTTTTACAGAGTTTGGGTTGATGTCTACACCAAAAAGGCAATTCTCAATAATGGTTTGCTTTTCGTAAAAAAGTGTTTCTTGTATTCGCTGGCTTTCTTTGTTTGTAGGGTTGTAGTCGAAAAGTTCGCCTTCTTCGTCTTGTTACAATTGGTTCATCATTTATAACTTCAACTTCGTACTGATGCAACGATTTGCCGTTTTTATCTTCTAATATTTTTAAATCATTTTTAACGGCAATCATTTCATTTAATCGAAAGAATTCCTCGAGACTCTGCCTCGGGGTGACACGTAAAAGAGTAGTATATTTGTTTGATGAGTGAACATATTTTCAAACGACACAATAAAAGTTTGTTACTTTATCATTTAGTTTGTCCGATAAAGTATCGAAGGAATGTTTTGTCAGAAGAAGTAGAAATAAGTTTGGTAGAAGTTTGTAAAAACATTTCTGAACGGTATGGAATTCATTTTATTGAAATTGGTGCAGATGAAAATCACGTTCATTTTTTGATACAGAGTGTACCAAAAATTTCTGTTGAAATCATTGTTAGAACAGTAAAAAGTATCACTGCAAAAGAAATTTTTCGATTGCATCCAGAAGTTAAAAGTAAATTGTGGGGTGGTAATTTTTGGACGAGTGGATATTATATAAATACAGTTGGTCAATATGGGAATGAGAATGTAATTCAGAAATACATTCAAAATCAAGGAGGAGAAGAGACTGTTTACAAATCGTTTAACAAAAACCAGCTACGGTTAACTTTCGAGTAACACGATACCTCGAGGCTCTGCCTCGGGGTAATTCATCGAGGAATAAATATCCTTCGGGGTTGACGTATTGCTGCCCTTTGGTGACCATGTTCCAAATGATTACAGCCAGTTTTCTTGCAGTGGCAGAGATAGCCGAAACTCTCCCTTTTCGAAAGCGGAACGCCGCCCGGATTTACGTATAAAAAAATCTCGAAGTGGGGTTGATTCTTTAAGATTTTCGATGGTATTGGCTGCATTTCAAAGGGCAATTTTCATTCTTGTGCTTCCTTTTTGCATTTTACTGGATATTACTTTGCCTCCTGTTTTTTTATTGTCTAGCGATAGCCTTAAAAATCTGGGGCGATACACGGATAAGACAGCCATAACATCTCACAGAATACTGGAAATTAACGAGAAAAATGGTTATGTAAAGTTCAAATACAAAGATTACCGCCACCGTGGCACCGATGCCGAGCATACAGAAATGAGCATCAGCATTGACGAATTCATCAGGCGGTTTGAGCAGCATATTTTGCCTTTTCGGTAGGTAAGAATACGGACGGGCGGCGTTCCGCATTATGGCTATTTGCAAAACCACGGTCGAGCCAAACGCTTGAAAGGTTTGTTCGATAAACTCAGTTTACCAGCACCACCAACGAAATTTCGGATACCGACCTACGTAACCATCAGAGGAAATATGGAGTGGACATCAGAGTATACCCAAAATGCAAGCAGCATTATCGGGCGGCGTTCCGTATGGAGCTGGTGGCCACGCATTATAGAAGTGGAGCATTGCTAAGCAAAGAGAAACCAAAAAACAAGGCATCGCCAACTGAGTTTTAACTCCGAAAGCTTTGGGGACTCACACAAATGAAAATTTGAAAAGTATGAAAAATTTAAGAACTCAATACCGATCTATCGGTATGAGGGTAAGGGGAATTTTAACCTTTTTTGTTAAGTACATGACAAAAATTGATAAATATTGATTTTATATTTGTTAACGCCTGATAATAATACTTTTGACAAATAGTCCAATCCATATTTGATGACACTAATTGCTCTTCTGCCGTGCGTTTTTAGTTTTATTGGTTTAA
>JANOMP010000083.1:0-4708 GCA_031420365.1 Cytophagaceae bacterium | reverse complement strand
TATCAAAAGAAGAAAGAGGTTGCGGTTCGAATTCATCCTAAGTCACTTGAAAGGCTAAAAGCTAAAGTAAAGAAACTCACCAGTAGGAGCAATGCAATGAGTATGGAGCAACGAATAAATAAGTTAAATCAACTAACAATAAGCTGGGTAAGTTACTTTAGACTTGCCGATATAAAGCAACATTGCCGACAACTCGAAGAGTGGCTGCGTAGAAGACTCAGAATGTGCAATTGGAAGGATTGGAAGAAAATAAGTGCCAAATTCAAGAACCTGATAAAGTTGGGAATAAATAATGGCAAGGCATGGGAGTTTGCAAATACTCGGAAGAGTTATTGGCGAATATCCAAAAGCCCAATTTTTCAAAGAACAGTAACCAATTCATATTTTGAGACTATAAACTTAAAAACTTTCAGCCAAACTTATTCAAAACTTAGCAACTTTACGAACCGCCATATGCCGAACGGCACGAAGGGTGATGTGAGAGGACAGTAAGTGAAATAATCACTTACTTCCTACTCGATTTTATTTTAATTACCTGATACCTCTATGATTTGATGAACTCATTACGTCGTGATAGGCTCCCGAACCTCCTTTATCTCCAACAATTTCATCAGCTTTGGGCCAACAATACTTAGCTACTTCCCAAGCAATACCCCAGAAATCACCTCCTGGCGGCTTGATCTGGCTCACTTCAGTACCTTGCATTTCACCAAAACTCATTTTAACGGCACCATAATTACTTAAATCCAATGTTTGCATAATTTTTTAAATTTTGAAAAGTTAAGACTTATAACTCCAAACTCAGTTGGTGATTCAATAGAATCTACACTTGTGTTTGTTAAATCAAAATTGAGTTTTAAAAAAACAATAGCCAAATTTTTTCTTGGGTAAATTGTGCTTAATACGCACAATTTATGCAGAATTGATTACAAAGGGATGTATAAATTATACAATATGGGAATTTGATTTAAAAACAGTTCAGACCGAGATTAAATTAAAATCATGGCACAAACCAAGAGTTTTATTACAAATCATGCTAATCTCACAACTAGATCATGTAAATGTCGATATGCGGCATATACTGATAAAAAAACCCCCATATATATTCTGAGAAATAGCTTTGAATTTAGCAAGACAATCTGCATCTATTAGAAAACGGTAACGACATGAGTCATATTCAAGATTTGCTTGGGCACATCAGCTCAAAAACCACTGAAATTTACACACATGGTACCATCAAATGTTTTTAATAAAATAGGGAGCCTTTTAGATTGATTAGATAAAAAAAAAGAAATTTTATTTAAAAAATAATATTTAAATTTGGCTTATAAAAATTATGTTTACGAAGCTTAAAACAAGCATGAAAAAATATTTTCAACTCAAAATAAATCATATATATATTATAATCAATGTATTAAATAACAATACTAACTGATATTTTACCGCAACTTAAAAAAAACAGTTCCGGTGACATTCTCTGTTAAGCGAAATTTGAACGAACACAATTGAAGTCAAGCGTTCAAAATCTTCGACCTTTCAGTTAATGGCTGTCAGTCCATATTACTGACAAAGAGAAATCCGCTAAACGCTCAATATGGTGAAGCACAAATTTTAAAATTTAAAAAAAATGAAAAAATTAATTGTATTTTCTGTTTTTATTCTTTTTGGATGTTCCTCTAATTTAAATGACGAGATTAATCCCTTAAAAAATGATTATTCATCATTTATTGAACGTGTTAATAAAGGGTTATTTTTAAAAGCAACTTTCAATTTAGGTATTGAAAAGATAATTCCTAAGAAAAGCAAGGATGGTGAAATTACACTCAGCTTCAGTAGCTCACCAAAGGAATTTGCTAATGAGGTATTAGATATGTCAAGCTATACGTTTCGACAAAAGAAAAAGACAGATTCTTACATCCTTTCGTTAGAAAACTCAAATAGAGCAATTGAGCCATTACATTTATCCTAGTACTAAGAAATATTTTTTTGATGGGAAATTTGTTGAATTAGAAGATTTGTATGAGCAAGAATTCCAACTAGCAATTATAACTATTCTTTTTGATGAATTAAATAATTCAAATGAAAATTTTTATACTATTTCTAGGTCGGAATATTTGAATGATATGCAAACAAGAAACTTAAGAGGTACTTTAAAAATGTGTGGAATGTCTGCAATTGGTATAGATTATACAAGAAGTGGGGCAAAAGGTCATTCCTACGACGCAGCAGCGGAATTCATTGAATCTCACCCTGGAACAGTGGTAACGGGGCAAGATCAAGGATGTGTGTGGGAAGATTTCGGTTGTGTTTATGTAATAACAATGCAATATCCATGTTAAATTATATTTCAATTATGAGCTTTTTAATACCTACTTTTCAATTGAACCTTTTAGTACTTATCTATCTATCATTAAATATTTTTACAACTATTTTAATATTTAGGCGGAAAGATTTAAGGTTCTCGAAGGCTTTCATACTTTTGTTATTGATATGGTTAATACCATTCTCAGCTATCTTAATTATCGCAAATCAATTCAAAAGTAAATTAATTAAATGAATTAGAAGAGACCTACTCTGTTTGACTTCCAGAATAGGTCTTTTCGATTAATATGAAATACAACGCTCGAACAAGCGATATACGAAAACCCTCACAGCAGCACAAAACCAGCCGCACGATGAGTGTCTTAGAATATCACAAACGTTATGCCTTACCCTAAATTATGAGACGGCCGACAATAAATGACAGCAAAAGAAAGACTGAAAGATAGACTTTTACACAATCAAATAAGATAAAAAACCATATACATTTATTTCGAAATCACAAATTGAAAAATTAAAGTCATTTTGCAAATGATTTTAATTTATGCACAAACACGAGAAAATAGATATTTCAGTCATTGATTCTTTTATCAAAATTTGCATAATGACATTACAGTATCTACATACAGCCACCGCTTTGGAGTTATCCACCCCGAAGATTTCGAGAAATATTGCACAACCCCAAAGCCCGTTCATTAAAAAAATCCCCATAAACTACTTCAAGACTTCTGCAAACAAAGCAAGTGTTCTTTCCCATGCCAATTTAGCTACCTCAGGATTATAACGGGCAGGTGACGAGTCGTTGTTAAATGCATGTTGCGCCCCTTCATAAATATACACTTTGTAATCTATTTTATTGGCTTTTAAGGCTTCTTCATAAGCGGGTATGCCTGCATTTACACGTTCGTCCAGACCACCATACTGCAAAAGTAGCTTGGCTTTTATACTTGGTACCTCCTCCACTTTGGCTTGGCGGCCGTAATACGCTACTCCACCATCAAGTTCGGGATAGTTTACTGCTAAGTCGTTTACCATGCCTCCACCCCAACAAAAACCGACACAAGCGGTTTTTTTATTGCTGTTTTTCAATTCATTCAAATACTCAAAACCGCTAATTAAATTTTCTAAATTTTGTTTTGCATCTAATTTAGGAAATAAGGCTCTGCTATCATCTTCATTTGCAGGTGTGCCTCCAAATGGAGAGAGTGCGTCTATCCCTAAAGCTATATATCCAGCCTTTGCTACTCTTTTTGTTACATCTTTTATGTGGGGCGTTAAACCTCTATTTTCGTGAATTACCAAAACTGTTCCTAACTTTCCTTTAATGTTTTTGGGCATTGCTAGATAGCCTTTCATGGTACAGTTTTTTGACGGATAACTAATTTCCTCAATTTGCAAGTCTTCGTCTTGTTCTGAAACTTGATTGGCAAAAGCATATTTTCCTTCAAGGGCAGGCATCAAGGCCATTGCAGCAGCAGTGCCTCCTGCCAATTTTGCTAGTTTCGCCAAAAAATCTTCTCGCTTAAGAGGTGCGTGTGTGTATTCGTCGAAGAGGTTGATAATTTTTTGATTCATTTTGTTTTTTTATTTCAAATATACTGTTCGTGTACTCCTCTTTCTAAAAATAATCGACAAAATGAATAGAATATTCGATATAAATAGAATTTGAGCTCTTAAATTATTCTAAAATGGATATAATTATTTGATATTGAAAACTACTGGCGTCTGAGAAAAAATAAAAGAAATATGTTCCTTATATCAGCCAGCACTGTTTGAAATGGTACGGCAAACCCGGTGCTCAAAATTCTTTGACACAAATTTACGATTTTGTAACCTATTGATTTATAGAATTTTGAGGTGGTGCGGCAGGCCGATGTGAGTTTGCTGGCGGCCGCTGCCTGGCTGTTTTTTTTGGTGGGACGCCACTCCGATTCTTTTTAGACTGAGCCGGCATCCCGGCGGTGCGTCGAACGCAAAAAAGAAGGGGAACGCCCTTTGCCCCGCGGCAGGCGACGCAGAGTATGTTAGGGGGTGCTTTTTAAGAATCTGAATAAATGTGCCTTATAAATACTTTTATGCAGTATTTTTGGGCGAATTAAATTTTAGTCGGATGCCAGTAATTAATTATTCAGAATTTATGTTAATATTTTTTTGAAAGGACCAGGATTTTACTTCTTGGTTTTAGATTTTGAAATTTCATTATTTTTATCTGTTTAAATGAAGAATATTAGCCCAAGTGCTTATTACTTGTTACTACTCAGGTTCTACCTTGAATTAGTTAAATTGGATAAAAAGTATTAATCTTGTTCCCACTTGATAGATAAAGAAATCATATTGAAATTTGAAGCTACTATAGTTTCTCAAGCTCAATAAATTAAATTGTTGGAGC
>JANOMP010000082.1:0-13826 GCA_031420365.1 Cytophagaceae bacterium | reverse complement strand
CTATCAACTTGGCGGTATCTGATTTGCCAGTCTGAGTTTCTGTTAATTTATAAACTATCGAGGTTGGATCTAATCTGAATGATATCAATGGCGTAAAGTCTGCAAATCCCGTGGTTGGGTTATACGTCCACGTTCCTTCTCTTATCACTACCAATGTACTTTGGTCTCCTGGAATGGTTTCATCTAAATCAACAGTAAATTCTACTGGAGTTGCCGAGGTACCAATCCCTTTTTTGTCGTTGGCTACTATGTTTCCTATGTTAGCTACCGTTCCTGCCGTTACTCCTTTTACACTGTCTGAGTTGGCGATTGGTCCGGCCAGAATATTTAAAATAACTAAAGCAGTATCACAAATAGATGTATTTAATTTATCACAAATCATATAAATAAAAGTATCTAATCCAAGTTCACCAGGATTTGGAATATAGGTAATTGTCCCATCAATTATATTCACAATAGCATTTCCTTTCAAAGGTGGCTTACTAACAAAAGGTGTTGTAATTTTACTTAAATCTATTATTTGTGAATCGTCGGAATTAATGTCATTTTCTAAAACTGGGATAATTGTAGTGAAACTAATAGGAATAACTCCATCGGGATTGGCAATTGGTGTCGCTATGGTAATAATTAAAGAAGCAGTGGAACATAGATTAGTCAAATCACATACTTGATATTTAACTGAAACTTGTCCTCTAAATCCAATGGCAGGGGTAAATATAAAAGCACCGTTGTATGTGGAATCCCAGACAATTGTTCCCTTGAGAAAATCAATTGTAGTTAAAGGAATGAAAGTTAATGAATTTAAAGAATCTTCAGAATCTGAATCATACCCTTCGTCAGAAGGTAAATTTGGCCCGACAGTACCCGTCAATAGCGTATTAATAGGAATGAAATAGCTATCATTTTTGGCAACAGGCGGTTTACAGTTTATTGCTGAAGGATCTACTACTGCTGAAGCTGTAGCAGTGCATCCATTTCCCTCCGTTATGAGAACCGAATAAGTTCCTGCTTTCAAACCGGTAATATTTTGTAGATTGGCTCCATTTGCAGAAGCTGAACCATTGGTTGTTGACCATAGATAGGTGAAAGGAGCTACTCCACTAATTGGAATAGCAAATGCAGAACCATTATCTCCTAAACAATTTGTTGCAATAGTAGTAATTGCTGCGGTTAAAGGAGGTAAAGAGGTAACAATACTACTTTTGTTTGATTCACATCCTAAATCATCTATAACTCTTACAAAATAAGTTCCTATTGCTAGCGAAGTAACATCTTCAGTTATTGCTGAATTTGACCATAAATAGGTGTAAGTAGATCCTCCACCTGTTACGGTTAAATTGATTTTGCCATTATCTCCGCCACAAGAAGTTTGGTTGACTTCATCATAAATAGTAATGTCACTGGAAGGTTGCGTTATAGTGCCACTGCTTGTTTCGCTACAGCCATTTTCATCACTAACATTTACACTATAATTACCTGACAATAAACCATTAATTATTGGAGTAATTGCCCCAGTTGACCATAAATAAGTAAATGTCCCAGAACCTCCGCTTGTGTTGGCCGTAAGTGACCCAGTAATCCCATTAAAACATGCGTTATTTACTTTTGTTAAACTTACATTTAAAGCTTCTGGCACTGAAATAGGTAATGAAGAAAGCATCTTGGTACAACCATTAGCATCAGTTACAGTAACTGTATAAACGCCTGCTGCCAATCCAGAAATGTCTTTGGTAATAGCACTATTAGACCATGCAAAACTATAAGGTATCATTCCTCCACTAGTAGTCAATATAATGTTTCCATCGGTAGATCCAAAACAAGTGGCATTGGTATTAACCATTGATAATTCTAAGTCAGAAGGCTCATTTACGGCGATAGATATAGGGTCGGAACTGCACCCACTGGGGCTACTAACCGTTAAAGTATAAGTACCTGTGTTTAAAGAAGTTCTGTCTTCTAGGTTAATAGAGCCCGCCAAATCTAACCAATCGTAAGTATAAGCATTTGTTCCGCCTGTAGCGGTTACATTAATAGCACCTGTGGCACCTCCTTTACAAAGTACATCCGAAATTATGGACGAAATATTTATTCGATTTGGTTCACTAACTACGGCATTAGCATACCCTTTACAACCATTTATATCTGTAATAATAACTGAATAATTTCCTGCTGCAACTCCCATTAGGTCTTTTGAAGTTTCTCCATTCGACCATAAAAAGGAATATATAGGTGTTCCACCTATTACGGAAATAGTAGCCGAACCACTTGCAGTTCCAAAGCAAGATGCGGCAATTAGTGTGGTAGTGCTTGATAAAATAGTAGGCTCGCTAATTGTAATACTTGCATTGGCAGAGCAATTATTGCCATCTTTTACAATTACATTATAAGTTCCAGCCGATAAGCTTATTAGGTCTTGAGTTGTTGTTCCGTTACTCCATATATAGGTGTAACCAAAGCCCGTTGTTCCACCGGATACGCTTAAGTCAATGCTTCCATCAGTTCCACCATTGCAACCAACAGCTACACTTGTGAAAGATAATGACAAAACAACTGGCTGTATTATGGAAGCCGATGCAGTGGTTGTACATCCATTGGCATCAGTTACTGTTACATTGTATGTCGCTGGACTTAAACCATTTCTATCTTTAGGGTCAATTATAGATACAAGGTCATCCCAGTTGTAACTATAAGGGCTTGTACCTCCAATCGTGTTAAGAACGATATTGCCATCTGAGGCCCCATTACAGCTAATGTCAGTTTTTGAGGCTATTGAGCCTAATACTGCACTAGGCTGTTTAATAATAACTGTCAATTGTCTAACACATGCATTTGCATCCGTTACAAGTATCGAGTAGGTACCGGCTTTCAAAGCGCTTTGGTCCTCTATACCCGATACAATTCCAGCACCATCAATTGTATTCCAATCATAACTAAATGGGGCTATGCCTCCGGAAATTGTTAGGTTTACATTTCCATTTGAACCTCCTAAACAAGAAACATCTATTTTTGAATGGGATATTAATAATTCTTCAGTTTCATTAATATCGGTAGACGCAGATGCAATACAACCAGTACTATCTGTCACAAGTACAGAATAATTTTTGGCACGAAGTCCAGTTATATTTTGAGTTGTGGAGCCAATAGACCAAAAATAAGTAAAAGGAGCAACTCCGCCTGTTAACATAGCTGTTATAGAGCCAGTAGCATCTCCAAAGCAAGCCACATGGTTTGGAGTTAATGTCACGGCATGTGCCAATTTATTATCTACGGTTATATTTTCTGTAACTGCACAACCATTTGAATCCCTTATATTTACTTGATATGTTCCTCCTGCAAGGTTAATTAAATTTTGAGTATTCTCAGCGTTAGACCATAAATAAGAGTAAGGCAAAGTACCCCCAGATGGTGTTAAATCTATCGATCCATTCTCAATTCCGCAATCTGCAGCATTAGGAATTAAACTAGCCGATGGGGCTGGGAGTACTATGACAAGCAAACTTGCAGTACCCACACATCCATATGAATCCGTTGCAGTTATTTTGTAAGTACCCGAATTTGCCAATGTAGCTCCTGATAATATTGGATTTTCGAGCGAAGAATTAAATCCTAAAGGACCTGACCAACTATAGTTTGTAGCTCCATTTGCTCCAAGGTATAAATTACTTCCTTCGCAAATTGGGGTAATTGCCGACAAAACTGGAGTTACTTTTCTGATGCTGACAGGTTTACAAACCAAAAAACTTTCCCCACAATTATTTACAGATTTAACGCAAACTTGATTGGTTCCACTATTGGCACTCGTCCAATTTATGATTATACTATTAGTACCTTGCCCAGAAACTATCACTGCACCAGAAGGCACCGTCCAAACATAAGAAGTTACCGTTGGATCTAGATCTACAGAAAATACATCTGTAGTAGTAGAGGTACAAACCGGTATTAAATTTGGAACGCAAACAGGGGTATTCATTGTAAATGAAACTGACGAAGTACAAGCTTTTGCATCTGTAACTTTTAACATATAAGAACCAGGATTTAATCCAGCTCTATTTTTAAAATTTATAGCACCTAAAACATCCGTCCAGTCGTAATTATAATTTGGAGTTCCTCCTGTTGTTGTTATTTCAATTGATCCATTTTCACTACAGGTAGGCTGAGTAACCACTGATACAATGTTAATTGCTGGCGGAGCAACAATATTAAATGACAAAACCTTTTTACATCCTCCATTATCGCTAATTGTAACCACATAATTACCAACTGGCAAATTGGTTCGGTTTTTAGTAATAGGGCCATCAGACCATGCAAAAGTATAGACTCCACTACCTCCAGAAGGAGTTAGATTAATAAATCCATCACTTTTCCCAATACAACTAACATTTGAAATTATCCCTTTTGCACCCACCTCAAGCCCGGCATTTATTTCTATACTTGCACTTGAAGCACAGCCTGTTGCATCATCGGTAACTGTAACCGAATAGAAACCTGGAATTAAGAAATTTCTATCTTTCGTAGTAATACCATCTGACCAAAAATAGCTATAAATACCAGAACCACTGATAGTAGTAAGTTCTATAGTTCCATCATTTCCTAAACAAGAAGCATTATTTGAAACATAGGTAAAAGTAGGCCCAATTGGTGTAGCTAGGGTTGTTGAAGTTGTCCCTGAACAACCTCCTGCTGAAAATACTGAAATATCATAAGTTCCTGCCGACAATCTGCCGATAGATGTGCCACTTCCTGAACCTGAACCAGCAGGACTTACTCTTGTCCAGGCCCATGTAAAAGGACCATAGCTTCCAGTAACATTCAGATTTACTAATCCTGAGTTTGGATCATTGCAATCTGGTAAGGTAATAATTGAAGCTGTAAGCGTTAAAGGACACAATGAGAAATCTAGAAATGCAATATCAATACCTGTGTTTTCAGTTCCTTCTTTAGCTGTTGAAGTAAATGAATAATCTCCAGGTGTTGCGGTAGTATTCCATACATATTCAAATGTTTTAGTGCAACCAGAGGTATTCATTACAATCCCCACAACACTTTCTGTGATTCCGTTAGGCTTTAGAATATCTATATTCAATGCAGAAATATCATTAAAACCAAATGGACTGGATACAACAGATCTTAAATATCCAGTAGTTGAATTCTGTGCGTTTGAAATTAAGGTACCTCCAGGGTATGGGGCATTATACATCCCATTTGAGTTGATATCAATATAAGTTGATACAGGCAAGTCAATCAAAGATGGTTTTGTTTGGCTGTCATAGTCTATTTTAAAAGTAACTCCAGATTGTGATGTGGTAATATCCAATGCTATTGCTTGCCCTTCTGGTATGGTTATATCGCTAGGAAGTGTAGTGGTCCAAGTCAATAAATTGGTTCCAGAAGAATAGATCGGTGCTGATAGAGTTGCAATATTTGTAGCCCCATATTTGAGGGTTGAGGTGATGCTTGGATTTACAGGCATTGCACCTGAAATGACACTCACAAACGCTGAAACAGAAATAGTTTGCTGGGCTTTGATGGTCAATGGACTACAAAGAACTGGACTTTGAGTAAAGGTGGTACTTAGGTTTCCTGGAATAGTATACGTAATGGTAAGGCTTGGTCGGCTTTCAAGTGTTGAATTTTCCGAAGAACCAAAATCCTTTTGAGCATTTACATTCTCAGTGGTATATTTTGTAATAAACCCATAATTTGCTGACGACCCTCCTACCCAATTTTGTACAAGATTTGTAACCCCCCAACTATAAGTACCATTTCCAGCTATTGCAATCGATGACTCCGCTGTGGCGTTAAAATCTCCACCTGGAGTGTTCCAATCAGTAGAGGTCATGCGTTTATTCCAGTTCACAATACCTGCTGTTCCTCCACATCCACCGGCTCCTTCAGTCCAATCATTGGTTACTTGATGCACAGAAGTGCTTAGAGAGGTATTGGAACCTCCTACCTTTACTAAACTATAAATTGCACTTGAAATTATTGCATTACTGGGTATAGACGATAAATCAAATTTAACCATAGACCTATCCTTGGATGTACCAGATGGCCCATTTATATATAATTTATCACAATTTCCATAATTTTTATTTTCATCTGTGGGGTTATTATTCCAAATTCCTGCATCAGAAGAAGCTGTAAGTGTAACTGTGGTTGGTGCTGTTGCTAAACTTAAAGTAGATGTCTGAGCAATAGAATTATCAATTGGATTTAAAGGATTACTTCTATCCAACCCTAGTGCATCGTTAAAATAAAGTTGTTTATTTTGAGTCACTGGACCAGTCGGAACAATTACAGTAACGGTTGCTGACTTTAAATGGGTAACTGCTCCTTCAGTACCTTCTTTGGCTACTGCTAAAATATGCCAAGAGCCGAGCGATACGGGATTTGCCAAAACATATTGATAAGTCTTAACACATCCCGACACATTTTTTACTGCTGATTCATTTAATGTAATATTTACAGTACTATTATCAGGCATAGTCAAAGTAAGATTTACTCCATTAATATCGGTTGTGCCAAATGGATCACTTACAGCGATTCTAATGTAAGAGTTACCCGTATTTGACAAATTGGTGATCAATGACCCGTTTGGATAGGAGGCACTATATACTTCAACAGAATTTACATTTATAAAGGTGCTGACTGGCAAACTGATTTTTGAAGGATAGGTTTGGCTATCATACCTTATCTGGAAAGACACTCCACTTTGTGCGGTGCTGACAGTTAAAGTTATGGATTGCCCTGCAGGAATTGTTACATCAGTTGCTAAGGTGCTTGACCACGTTAAGAGCCCACCACTATATATCGGGTTATTGAATGTGGCTATTGTAGTAGTTCCATATTTTAATTCAGCAGAAATATTTGGATTTGCTGGCATTGTGCCATTAATAATACTAATGTAATTTTGTATGGTTAGTGTTTGTCCTGCTTTAACTGTTAAAGAGCTACAAAGCCCGGGAGCTTCTGTAAAAGTTACAGACCCTACTCCTTGATTTCCATCCCCAAACACTGTCAATGCTCCTCCATCTGAAATATTAATTGTTGTCGGTGCCATGGTTGTCCAGATGTTTGTACCTTTATCATATCTATAAAAAGTTTTCTGCCCTGCCCCTCTTTGTGCATAAAAGTATTTCCCATCAAAAACAATTCCAGCTCCCTTGTCAAAATTTGCGAGTCCAATAGCCAAAGTGGTCCAAGTATTGGCAGCAATATTATACCGCCAAAAATCTTTTTGCCCACTTCCTCTTAAGCCATAAATATTAATACCATCATAAGTCAATGCTCCACCATCCTTAACTTGAGCAGGAGCCGAAGTCATAGATGTCCAAGAATTAGCGCCAATATTGTAACTCCAAAAATTTGTTGTATTGTTACCACCAAAAGCATAAATTTTTGTTCCGTCATACACCATTGAACTTCCATACTCAACGTTGGAAGGTGCATTGGCCATTGTTGACCATGTATTTGTTGTAATATTATATCTGTAAAATGAACTAGTATTTGTTCCTCGGAACGCATAAATAAAGCCCTCGGCAGCGACTAAAGCACCACCATTACTAACAGTTGATGGAATAGCCGCCATTGTTGACCAAGTATTGGTCACAGGATTATATCTTGCAAAGTTAGTACTGGCGTTTCCAGATAAAGCATATATAAATGAGCCGCTTGTGGTTAATGATCCACCTTGTCTTGCTGCATTTGGAATAGCTGCTTTTGATGACCACGTATTTGAGGAGATTGAGTATCGCTGAAAATTGGTACTATTATTTCCAAAAATAGAGAATAATGATTTTTCGACACCAGTACCCAAAGTTGCACTTGAAGATGTAGTATTGTCGATAGGGTTAACTGGGTTATCTCTACTTAAGCCAAGAGAACCATCTAAATATAATTGTTTAGTAACAAGCGTTTGATTGATAACTTCGATCACAGAAGTAGTTTTTATTGAAGAACATCCATTTGCATCTGTAACAGTAACTGTATAAGTTCCTGCCAAAAGACCAGTTCTATCCTGAGTTAAAGCACCACCAGACCATAAATAGGAATAACTTGGGGTTCCCCCGGTTACTGTAAGATCTATAGCTCCATTAGTTCCACCCGATGAAGTAACATCAGCTACAGTAGTGGAAAGCGTCATCGATGTTCCAGGTTGAGTGATTGTATAAGTAGCTATTTGCGTATTACCCATCGCATCCTTTACATAAACTACATAGCTTCCAGCGGCCAATCCTGAAATATCCTGAGAATCTGGATAAGAACCAGGTTGTGTAATTCCGTTATAGCTCCAGTCGTATTGAAATGGAGCAGTACCACCTGAAACTGTAAGATTGATAGCCCCTGTGGCATTTCCTCGGCATAGTATATTTGATACGGAGGAGGTTAAAATTATAGGTGGTGAAGTGGTATAGGTTATAACTAGTTTGGGTGCATTTATAGCATCCGCTTCAAATGAGGGGCTTGCGCGATGGCCAGTTCCAGAAATAATAATGGCCATAGCATTTCCAGACTCCCAAGTTCCTTGATTGACAATCTCTTGAATAACTGAAACAATACTAGGTGAATTATAATTTACTCCAGTAGTCCAAGAACTGGGCACCCATGAGGTTGAAGCTGTAGTCAAGGCTCGGCTACTAATATTATTAATTGTGGAAGTAAAAGTAGGAGCATTTGAAATCTTTTGTCCTTTGACAGTCAAGTTGGTTGTATCGGAGTTGGTCATTGGGGCATCAGCAATTAAAGCCCTGAAGGTAAGGTATGCTCCAGTAATAGTAGCCCCCTGAGGTATTGTGATACCAGTAAAACGTAAACCAATCTTTTGAACTCCATGGGCAGGTGCCTGAAAATCACTAACTAATTCAATATCAGGACTATTTAATAACATTCCTCCTGGCCCAAGGTTTATTCCTGTTGGCCCTTCTTCTTCAGCATCATCTGTACCAACGGCTATTGTTTTAGTTATAGTAACAGTTTGTGCCAAAAGCTCTGAATCACTCAAAAACAAGAATGTGAGTAAGAAAATTAAAGTAAGAAATAGATTTTTAATACATGATGCACATACTGATAGAGGTAAATAAAATTTACCTTTAAAAGACGGACTATGTATTATAAAAAAATTCATATATTATAGCTTACAAGATTTTGAATATTGTTTTGAATTTTTCAAAATGAAATTGATTCTATTGTTTTTCATAAGATAAAAATGCTACTTAACGATTTATTCCAATTGGAGGATTGGGAAGATTATTTATAGAAGTCAAAGTGGCACTAGTAGATGAGGCGCAACCATTAGCGTCGGTTACCGTCACCGTAAAAAAACCAGCAACAAGAGAAGTCCTATCTTCGGTAGATGGCCCATCGGCCCAAACATATCTATATGGAGAAGACCCACCAGTAACCGTCAAGTTTATAGAACCATTTCCAGGAGTAGGGCAAGAAGTATTAATGATGCTGGTGCTTAAGCTTAATGCAGGTATCTGAAGTATTAGTTTACTTAAAACAGCCGTACACCCTTTTGAATCAGTAACAGTAACGGTATAATTTCCAGGGTTTAAGTCTAATAAATCTTGGGTTATTGCTCCATTTGACCACAAATACGTATACGGACTTGTGCCGCCATCTATTGTTAAATCAATGGAGCCTTTAGCTGAAAAACAAGCATAATTGGAAGAAGTGCTGCTCAAAGTAATTCCTAAAACAGGTTCAGTAACTGTATAAGTACCTGTTTTTGTACATCCGTTTGCATCAGATACGGTGAGGTTATAAGTACCTGCAACTAAACTTCCGATGTTTTGTGTGGTGGCACCGTTGCTCCAAGCATAATTTTTTGTTCCGAAACCACCTGTTGTCGACAGACTTATTGCACCTGTATTACTTCCAAAACAAGCTACTTGAATAAGGGACGATGTAATCAAAATATCGGCAGGTTGTGTTAGCAGTGAACTTGCCGTTGCAGTGCATCCCTTAGAATCTGTTAAAGTGACGCTATACAGCCCAGCTAAAAGTGAACTTCTATTTTGAACGCTAATACCAGCTCCCCAATTATAGTTAAAAGGCGGTGTACCACCCAATGGGTTTAGTACAATTGATCCTGACGCCACACCAAAGCAAACTGGGTTAGTACCTATGGCAGAAACTGTAACAGCAGGAGAATTATTGATAATTGATTGAAAATTTTTGGTACAAGCACCTACACCAGATGATGTTAATTGCACGTTGTACGTACCTGCTATTAAGTTTGATATAAGTGTTCCTGTGCCACTTCCTGTTCCGGAAGGGTTTTCTCTTGTCCATATCCAAGAATATGGGGCACTTCCATTAGCTATTGCCATGTTTATAGAGCCATTGGTAGCCCCACCTGAGCATGTAGTATTTGAAGCAGTAGGCGTTACAATCAGGGTGCACCCTCCAATCAAAACTGCTTTGGAATCAGAAGATTCTCTCCCACAGGCGTCTTTAATTGTAACTGAGACTACACATGGTGTTGCTACAGCAAAACTGGGTGCTGTAAAATTCGTTGTTTGAGTATTGGTAGATGAAAAAGTTCCACCACAAGAGGAGGTCCATGTAATAGTATAATTAGAAGCTGATACTCCTAAAGGCAAATCAAATGATAATGTATTTACTGAGTTTGAAGCCAATGAAGTTTCACCCAGATTAATTATTGGAACAATGGCTTTTTCGCTTACTGTAAGGAACGAAAAGTTTAAAAATGCCCTTTGAGCAGCAATATTTTCTGGTGCAGTGCTTTTATTATGTGCATGCCCTGCCTCTAGCATAACTCTTCCTCTTAAAGGATTATCAAAGCCACGACCAGAAACCATAATGGCTGCTGGACCTGGGGACAATAAAGGAACGTTAGATTGAGAAGGGTCATTTATATATACTTTTGCTCCAGAGTTCCATCCCACTTTAGGTAGATAGATTTGTTCTGAACCATTTTGGCTTGCTCCATCCAATATACCCATAAATTGCATGATGGGGTCTGAGGGAAAGGAATAATTATAAGGTGGTGAACCATCGGCATGATTCCCCCATAGTATCAAAGAATTTTCTTCATAAGTTCCAGTACCAATGGCATTTCCGGTTTTCTGTGACAAAAAGTTCATTTGCTGTGATTTGTTGCTTGGATTAAAAAGGTTAGAAAAAGCACTACCTGCATGGCAAGCCAACCAGATGGCCCCATCACAATCTAAATTCCATGTAAATAACCGAGAATGTATTGCCCAAGTTGGGTCTGCATGAGGCATAACAAATAAATCCATACAACAAGTCAAAGCAGAAGGAGCCACTAGGTTATAAGCGGTAGATGGTATAAGAGCAGTATTTATATAGGCTTGGGCAATACTCCCATTTTGAGAGTCTAAAGTCCAAATGGGCATGGCTCTTATGGTCATGCTAACATCTACTGTTATGGGTGCAACCGTTTCGGCTCCAATAACACCTTGGCTTACCCAATATGCAATTCGAGCATTTACTGCTGCTGTACGAAACTCTGCAAGAATAACAAATGGACCTCCTTTATAATCAATGCCATTATGAGTAAAATCAACTCCATCTTTTACTTTTGAAGAGTTAATAACCCATTTAATTGGGACTTTGAAGTTCTGTACTAAATCATAGACCATTCCATATGGCCTCAAACCATTATTTACAGTCTGGGGGGTAATTCCCATATTAATGACAAATGACCCCGATGAAATAGGTTCATTTCCAGCTAAAACATTAAAACAAACCAGATGTACAAAACTTAAGGCATACACACATTTTAGTATGTTGACTTTTAAAAATGGTTTCATTTTTAAGTGTTATTTAAAATAGCAATTTTAAACCCTGTTTTTGGATTTAAAGTAATAATTTGATACCCCGCAACTTTTATGCCGATTTAATTAAATAGAATCAAAATAATAGAATGAATTACTAAATTAAGCTGAAAAAAAAATTCCTTTTCTTAATTTTTATAAATTTTTAACAATAAAATCGAATTCATTTTATTAAGATTTTGTGCCTTTAAATAAATTAAAGGTTATATTTTGGCAATATTTCATTATAAATTAAACCTAAGAGATCCCAAAAAGAATTATGCTTTCTTAAATTCTTATTTTTTTTTAAAATAAGATAAAAAATTTACCAATAAAAAAACCTTATTTTATGTAAATTTTGGAATAATTTTTGAACATACATTTCCAATAATGAATCTATTAAAAAAAAAATACTACCATGAATAAAAATCTATTCTCAAAATTCTGCTATTTTGTTTTTTTTGTTTTCGTCTTCATTTCTTCGTTTGGGCAAAAATATCATCGAATAAAATCTACTATTTCACAGGAAAAACTTAACTTACTCTTAAAAAAAGGTTTGGAAGTAGATCATTTTCATTTTGAAAATGGTGAATTCACTGCGGAACTTTCAGATGCTGATTTAATTATTTTTAATAAGGCTAATATCAAATTTCAATTTTTAATTGAGGATTTAGAAAAAAATAATCCTGCTTTCAATAATGAAATAAATAAAAAAAATGGTAAAGGCTTAAAAACAGCAGCAACACCGGTCAATTTCAATTTAGGTAGCTATGCAGGTTTTTTTACGTTCCAAGAAATGGAAAACATATTGAATGATATGCGAGCTAAGTTTCCAAATTTAATATCCGCGAAGTCATCTATTGGTACAACAGTGGAAGGTCGCTTTGTTTTTATGGTAAAAATTAGCGACAATCCAGATATTGATGAAGCAGAACCTGAATTATTTTTAAACGCCGTACATCATGCTAGAGAACCCATTAGTATGAGTCAGTTGATTTATTATATGTGGCATTTACTTGAAAATTATGCCACTGATCCTGAGGTAAAGACACTTGTTAATAGTACTGAACTTTTTATTGTGCCATGTGTAAATCCAGATGGTTATATTTTTAACCAAGTTACTACTCCGAATGGTGGTGGAATGTGGAGAAAAAATAGAAAAAACAATGGAAATGGCACGATTGGGGTCGATTTAAATAGAAATTATGGTTTTAAATGGGGGTTTGACAATACGGGTTCATCTTCCACTACTAGCTCTGATGCGTATAGAGGGCCATCAGCATTTTCAGAACCTGAAACACAAATAGTTAGAAACTTTTGCAATACCCATAATTTTGTAGCTTCCATGGATTTTCATTCATCAGGAAACTTTTGTATTTATCCTTATGGTTACCAAACTACTAACATAAATCCAGAACTTAGCCTTTTTCAACAAATGGGAGCTTACCTTACTGCTGAAAATGGCTTTAAATATGGAAATGCACCTCAAACTGTGACCTATACTGCCAACGGAACTGGAGATGATTGGAAATATGGAGAACAAACAACCAAAAATAAAATTTATAGCTTTACGCCAGAAATTGGTGCTTCAACCGATGGTTTTTATCCAGCTCAAACCAGAATTATTCCTCTTTGCGAGTCTACTCTCCAAATGAACAGAAAAATACTCCGGTTGGCCTCTAAATATGCTGAATTAACTCCATCAGCCTCGGCTATTGTTTCATCTCTAACTGGGAGTATTAACTTTAATCTACAAAATTTTAGTCTTAGGAATCCAAGTTATATTGTTTCAATAATGAGTAACAGTCCTTTTGTTTCTACCCTTTCGGCGAATCAAACTATCTCTAATATGACTTTATTTCAAAATACTGGAGGTTTATTTACCTATTCTTTGTTACCAAGTACTCCTGTAAATAGTCAAATCACATTCAATTTACAATTAGATAATGGACATGATATCGTATCCAAAACGATAACTGTTACGTACAATTGTCCGGTTCCTACGGCCCTACAATCTACTTC